>DASQSR010000089.1:0-2447 GCA_035642295.1 Allostellaceae bacterium
GCGCGCGAGAACTTCCGCAACATGACGATGGAGGACGTAGCGCGGATGGCGGAGCGCATGCCCTGGGGCACGGCGCAGGAGGTGACCGAGCGCATCCTGGCGCTGGCCGAGCACACGGGCGCCAACATGATCCAGATCAGCCTCAATCGCGGCGTGCTGCCGCAGGAGATGTTCCTGGAGCAGATCCGCCGCTTCGCCAAGGAGGTGCTGCCGGCGTTACAGGCGCATCAGGTGACGCGGGTGAAGCTGGCGGAGGAATAGGGCCGATTGGGCGGCGCGTTCCGGATAGAGCGGGGCCGGCCGCATCGCTATCTTGCCCGGCATGAAGGCGAGATCGATTGACGAGGCGCCCGGCGGCGCCGATTGGGCAGAGGTGGCGGCGGCGCTCGAGGCGCGCGGCTACGCGACGGTGCCGGGCCTGCTGGCGCCGGCGGAATGCCGCGCGCTGCGCCGGCTCTATGACGACGAGGCGGCGTTCCGCAGCCGCGTCGTCATGGCCCGGCACGGCTTCGGCCGCGGCGAGTACAAATATCTTCGCTATCCCCTGCCGCCGGCGGTCGAGCGGCTGCGCCAGGCGATTTATCCGCGCCTTGCGCCGATCGCCAATCGTTGGCGCGAAGCGCTGGGGGAAGAGGGGCGCTTTCCCGCGGCACTCGACGATTACCTCGCCGCGTGCCACGCGGCGGGGCAGACGCGGCCGACGCCGCTCATCCTCAAATACGGCGCCGACGACTACAACTGCCTGCATCAGGATCTCTACGGTGCGCTCGTCTTTCCGCTGCAGCTGACGGTGCTGCTGAGCCCGCCCGGCGATTTCGCCGGCGGCGAGTTCCTGCTGGTGGAACAGCGGCCGCGGATGCAGTCGAAGGCGGAGGTGGTGCCGCTGGAGGAAGGCGGGGCGGTGATCTTCGCCGTCCATCACCGCCCGGTAAACGGCACGCGCGGCGTCTACCGCGTCAACCAGCGCCACGGCGTCAGCCGCGTGCTGTCTGGCGAGCGCTATACGCTGGGGGTGATTTTTCATGATGCGGCGTGAACTCGCACCGTGATGGCGGGGCGGATCGCGCCAACGACTGCGCGGCTGCCGTGCGTCCTTCGACATGCTCAGGATGAGGAGGACCGAGCATGGCCCCGAGCAGAGGCCCGACCCGGTGTCCTCACGCGATCTCCACCACCTTGCCGTCTTCCGCTGCTTCGACGGGGAGGGTCGCGGCGCGGGCGAGCATGTCGGGGCTGAAATGAGTGAGGATGAGGCGCTTGGGCCGGATCGTGTCGAGGTGCGGCGCGAGCGAGCGCCAATCGAGGTGGTGGCGGATCGGCTTGTCGTGGAAATAGGCCTCGGCGATGAAGAGATCGGCGTCGCGCGCCGCGGGAATCAGCGTTTCCGTCCATTCGGTATCGCCGGTATAGGCGACGACCTTGCCGTCGCATTCGAGGCGAAGCGCATAAGGCGGCGCGCCGCAGGCGTGGCGGACGGGATAGGGCGTGACCGTGACGCCGCCGATCTCGCGCCGCACTGAAGGCGCCAGTTCGACGATCTCCACCGCGAATTTGCGCTCGATCGCCGTCGACCCGGGAAAGAACGCTTCCATGGTGACGCGCAGCCGCTCGATGAGGCCCGGCGGGCCGGCCACCGTCAGCGGCGCCGTGCGGCGGCTGACGAGCTGGGCGTCGAGGATGAAGAACGGCAGGCCGCCGAAATGGTCGCCATGGAGATGGGTGATGAAGATGCTGGCGATACCGTTGGGATCGACGCCGAATTTGCGCATGGCGATGAGCGACGAGGCGCCGCAATCGATCAGGAACTCGGTCGTCGCGCCGGTGACGTGAAAGCAGGTGTTGAACCGGCCGCCGCTGCCGAAGGCATCGCCGCAGCCGAGGAACGTAAGGCGCACGGGCCCGGGGCTCAGCCGCGGTCGCGCTGACGGAGCCAGGCGATGCGGGCCTCGACCAAGGCGATGTCGTGGTCGAGCCAGTCGCGGAAGAGGCCGGGCTCGGCGTGCTGGCGCAACTCGTCGAGCCGGGCGCGCTCGGTCGCGAGCGAGTCCGCCATCAGCGCGAGCTGGCCCTGCCGCTCGGCGTCGGGGAGATGGTGGAGGAAGCGGAGCTTCAGCAACAGCGCGAGGCGGTTGATCTCGCTGAGCGGCGAGCGCAGCTGCGCCTTCAGCAGCGCCGCCAGCGTCTCGCCGCCGCGCGGGGTGAGGCGCAGCACGGCGTTGTCGGTCATGCCGTGGCCGTCGACCGCCTCGATCAGCCCTTCATAGCGCAGGAGCTCGAGCGAGGTGCCCATGAGATCGAGCGACGGCCCGACGACGCGGCTGGTGAAATGGCGGATCTCGCCGGCGAGATCGCCGTAGCGGCGCTCGCCCTCGGCGAGGAGCCCCAAGGCGCAGAGCCGGACGGCCTCGAGGGGGACGAGCGAGTTGTCCCGGAACATGGTTCCTCAG
>DASQSR010000090.1:0-4427 GCA_035642295.1 Allostellaceae bacterium
GGCGCTGCTCTGGGCGCATAATCGCCTTATCGCCCGCACCGAGCAGCGGCGCATCCTCATGGTCATCTCCGACGGCGCGCCGGTGGACGACAGCACGCTGTCGGTCAATCCCGGCAATTATCTCGAGCGGCATTTGCGCGAAGTCATCGCCGATATCGAGCGCAACTCGCCGGTCGAGCTCGTCGCCATCGGCATCGGCCACGATGTCACCCGCTACTATCGCCGCGCCGTCACCATCGTCGATGCCGAGCAGCTGGGCGGCACCATGCTGGAGAAGCTGGCCGAGCTCTTCGACGAGGATGACGCGCCAGCCCGTCCTGTCCGCCGCCCGCCGCTGCGGCGGAAGGCAGGATAGAAGCCGTCAGCTATCAGCCATCAGCTGTCAGCTTCCGCCGCCTTTCTTTCTCGCAGCGAATGCGGGGAAGCGCGACATGGTCGGCGTCAAGCGATGAACAGCTGACGGCTGACAGCTGAGAGCTGACCGCTAAACCCCGTGCTCTTTGAACCAGGCGAGCATCCGCGTCCAGCCGTCCTTCGCCGCCGCTGGCCGGTAGCTCGGCCGGTAGTCGGCGTTGAAGCCGTGCGGCGCGTCGGGATAGACGACAATCTCCGAGCCTGTTCCCGTCGCCTTGATGACCGCGCGCATTTTCTCGACATCGGCCAAGGGAATGCTCTGGTCGGCGCCGCCATAGAGTCCCAGCACCGGCACCTTGAGCGCAGCGGCGGCTTCCAGCACCGGCTTCGGCCGCAGCGCGTCGGGGGCGCCGTCGAGCGGCCCGTACCAGGCGACCGCGGCTTTGACCGCGGGATTGTGGACGGCGTAGAGCCAGGTTTGGCGCCCGCCCCAGCAGAAGCCGGTGACGCCGAGCCGGCGGATATCGGTGTGCTCTTGCCTTCCCGCCCAGGCGAGGGTGGCATCGAGATCGGACGTGACCTCCGCGTCCGGCACCTTGGCGACGATGGTCTTGATGATCTGGCTGATATCGCTGAGCTTCGACGGGTCGCCCTGTCGCGCGTAGAGTGCCGGCGCCACGGCAAAATATCCGGCTTTGGCGAGGCGGCGGCAGATATCCTTGATGTGCTCGTGGACGCCGAAGATTTCCTGGATGACGAGGATGGTGGCGAAGGGCCCGCCGGTTTGTGGCAGCGCGCGATAGGCGGGGATCTCGCCATCGGCGACCGGAATTTTGACCTCGCCGGCGGTAAGGCCGTTGGTGTCGGTCGTGATCGTTTGCGCCGAGACCGGCTGCACCGCCAGCGCGAAGCCGGCGGTGAGCCCGGTCATGACGAAGCCGCGCCGCGAGAACCGGGTCTCCGGCGTAAGCGCCGCCGCGTGCGAGTCTAACCCCTCCATGGCCGCTCTCCTCCGCGTTGGTTTTCAGTTGTCAGTTCCGGGCACTGTTGCGGTTCAGCGACAGCGCAATCGGGACATTGACCACTGATAACCGACAACGGATATCTCCTCAATAATCCAGCTTCCAATTGAGGCCGATGCCGGTGCCGATAAGGGCGCCGCCCGCGGTGGTGTCGATGCTGATATGCGGCGTCACATCCACCTGAACGTTGACCGCGCTCGAGGCGGTGCCCACGCCTTGCGTCACGCCGACATAGACGCCGTTCGCGACATACTTGCCGGCGCTGACCGTGGTGTCGCCGATCGCAGAGGTGCTGCTCGGGGCGCCGATCGGCGTCGGCGAGCTGCCGACCCCGGCGGTAGGAAAGGCACTTGGCACGCCGGCTGGCGTCGTCGGCATGCTGACGTTGCTGAGCGGGCTCGTCGCCGAGGCCGAGCTGAGGCTGAGGCGGTCGAGCCCCAGCCCCTGGCGGATGCGGTCGAGCACGCCGGGATTGCCGCCGGTGGCAAGCGCCGCCGCCGCCTGGGCGATCTCGAGCCCCTGCACCGGGGAGATCGAGCTGACGCTGGTGCCGAACAGCACTTGCGCCAGGATTTCGTCCTGCGGCAGTGCCGGCTGCGAGGTGAGCGCGATCTTGGGATCGGTTGCCGTTCCGGTAATGCGGATGATCGCGACGACGGCGGTCGAGCTGACCTGCGCCTCGATATTGATGTCGGGATCGATGCGCTTGCCGCCAAGGAAGGTGATCGTGCCGCTGCTGAGATCGGCGTTCTTGCCCAGGAAGTCGTAGCTGCCGCGCACCACCTCGAGCTTGCCGTCGATGCTCGGCTCGGCCGTCGTTCCGGTAACGGTGAGATGCCCCCGCCACTGGCTGTCGATGCCGCGGCCACGCACGAACACCTGACCCGGCATGTTGACGCTCACGTTGAGTGCCAGCGACAGCAGCGCCACCCGCTGCGGACTCTCTTGCGGCCTCGACAGCACCTGGCCGGTGGCGCTGTCGATCATGGTCACCGGGATCGGCTGCACGTCCTGCGGCAGCCGCTCGGGCACGCGCAGCTCCGCGTGGTCGATGGTGAGCCGCGCGCCGAGGCGCGGTGCAGCGATCGTGCCGGAGAGCTGGACATCGCCGCTTACCGCTGCCGTCGCCTCGTCGCGCTGCACCGCCTGGAAGTTCCGGAACGAGCCGCTGAAGGCGAAATTGGGCCCGCTCATCCCGGCGAGGTTGACGGCACCGGTGAGGTTCAGCGCGCCCTTGGCGCCGTCGCTGGCGCGGAAATCGCGCAGGACCAGGCGGTCGTGGTTGCCGACGAGATCGAAGCTCATGCCGGTCAGCGTCGTGCCCCAGAAGAGGCTCTCATAGCGGCCGTTCCGCACCGAGAGCAGGCCGGTCGCGTCAGGCGCGGCGACGGTCCCCGCCACCGCGACGTCGATGCTGAAGTGGCCGCGGATGCGGTCCTCGCCGAGCGGCGCGATTTCGGTGAGGTCGGCGAGCTCGCCATCGCCTTGCAGATGAAGCGCCAGCGCCCCTTGCGGCGGCAGCCGCAGCGCCAGGCGCTGCGGCTCCAGCACCAGCGGCGCGCGGCCGGTGAAGCCCAGTGCGGCGTTGTGCGGCCCGGCGAGGCGGCCCTTGGCGTTGACCACGCCGTCGCGCCAGTCGGCCGAGACGACGAGGCCGAGCGGCGACAGGTCCGGCCGCGTCGTCGCCGACAATTCGATCTGCTCGGCGTCGAGCACGAACTGACCGGACGGCCGGGCGCGCGTGCCCGAGAGCGTCACCTCGAAACCGAGCGTCCCGCTCACCTCGCTGACGCCGGCCAGCTCGCCGAGGCGGTGCACGGGCAGCGCCGTTGCCTTGAGATGGAGCGCCAGCGCCGCTCCCTTGAGCGATCCGTCGCCGCTGAGGCGGCCTTCGCCGAAGGCGAGATCGAGATTGGTGAAGGCGAAGGTACCGTCGCGCCGCGTCAACCGCACCGGCTGCTGCAGTCGCACCGGGGCGCTGCCGAGTTTGCCGGCAACCTCGTTGAGGTCGAGCGTGGCGCCGCCGCGCTCGAGGCTGAGCCGCGCGCGGGCGGTCGCGCGGTAGGCCTCGCCCGCCTGGCCTTGCACGTTCGCGGTGAGGGCGTAGCGTCCGGGCCGCTCGCTGGTCCCGTCGAGCGTGAGCCGCGCCACGCTTGCCTTGCCGAGCACTGCCTGGTCGATCTCGATCCGGCCCTGCCCGGTCGGCATTCCCAGCACATCGCCGAGCCGCGCCGCGGCATGGAGCTGCTGCAATGTCGTGCCGGCGAAGGACAGCGCCTTGCCGTCGAGCGTCAGCTCGACCGATTGGCCTTTGCCGCCGCTGAGCCGCGCGTCGAGCTTGGCGCTGCCGGCGAGCGGGGTGCCGAGCAGCGCCGACCACGGCTTGAGATCGGGCAGGTCGGCGGCGAGCGTGCCGTCGACGGTGCCGCGGTCGAGCCGCAGCGCGAGCGCGCCATCGACGCGCGTGTTCGCGGCGTCGAGCCTGAAACGGTCGAGGCGCAGCGTGTTGCCGGCCCGCGCGCCTTCCGCTGTCAGCCTGCCGCGGAGATAGCCGCGGCGGAAGCTTGCCTCCATCCGCGCGCTCGGCTGCAGCAGATCGGCGACGGCGAGCTGCGCGTCGACGCGGTCGAGGCGCAGCGCGCCGGCCGCCACCTGGCCGGTGGCGAGCGTGGCGGTTGCCGCGGGCGCGGTCTTGCTGCCGCCCAGCGTGACGGAGATCGTGGCCGCCCCGGAGAGCGACGGATCGAGCGCCTGAAGGCGCGGCAAGGCCAGGCGCCAGGTTCCGTCGAGGGCGCCGGTGGCGCTGAGGCTCCCTTCGCCCGCGAGGCGGAGATCGGCGCCCTCGATGCTGACCTCGCTCGCGGCGAGCGCGCCGTCGGCGGCACGGCGAAGCGTGCCGGAAAGGCGCGCCTCGGCGCCGAGCAGCCGATCCACCGGGCCGACGCCGCTGTGCGGCGTCGCGAGTGTGCCGCTCAGCACGGCGGTTGCGCTGCCATCGCCGGCGGCGCGGAAATCGGCGGCCAGCGCCAGCGCGCCGCCGGTGCCGGCGCC
>DASQSR010000091.1:0-9676 GCA_035642295.1 Allostellaceae bacterium
CAACTGAGCTAAGCACCCCCCTGCGCGGGAGGCGCGGTGTATATCAAAGCCGCCGGGGCTTGTCGAGCGCTTGTCGCGGCTCCCGAGCGGTTCCCTGCGGGGGCGGCTCAATCGGCGCTTTCGCCGAAGCGGCCGATGCGGGTGTCGCGGTGGACGTAGACGCTCATCAAGAGGCCCATGCCGAACATCACCGTCAGCATGGCGGTGCCGCCATAGGAGATGAGCGGCAGCGGCACGCCGACCACCGGGATGAGGCCCATCACCATCGCCGTGTTGATGAAGACGTAGAGGAAGAAATTGACGGTGATGCCGAGCGCCAGCAGGCGGCCGAACTGGTTGCGGCAGCGGAAGGCGATGGCATAGCCGTAGATGAAGACGAGGGTGTAGAGCGCGAGCAGCACCAGGCCGCCGACGAGGCCCCATTCCTCGGCCAGCATGGTGAAGATGAAGTCGGTCTGCTTCTCCGGCAGGAAGGAGAGATGCGACTGCGTCCCCTGCAGGAAGCCCTTGCCGAAGACGCCGCCGGAGCCGATGGCGATCTTCGACTGCAGGCTGTGATAGCCGGCGCCGAGCGGATCGCTCTCGGGATCGAGGAAGGTATAGATGCGCTCCTTCTGATAGGGGCGCAGGAAGCGCCAGGCGACCGGCACGGCGCCGGCGCCGGCGGCGATGACGAGGGCGAACTTCCACCAGCGCACGCCGGCAAGGAAGAACATGGCGCCGCCGCCGAGCACCAGCATCATCGCCGTGCCGAGATCGGGCTGCTTCAGCACCAGCCCCGCCGGCACCAGCACCAGCAGCGCCGGCACGAGGAGAAGATGCGGCCGGCCGATATCCTCGGGCGCGACGCCGTGGAAGTAGCGCGCCAGCACCAGCACCTGGGCGATCTTCATCAGCTCCGACGGCTGCAGCTGGATGATGCCGAGATCGATCCAGCGCTGCGCGCCCATGCCGAGGCGGCCGTGGAGCTGCACGACGATGAGCAGCAGGAAGGCGACGGCATAGAAGATGTAGGCGGCGTGGTAGCGCAGCCAGAAGCGCACATCGATCATCGCCACCGACAGCATGACGACCACGGCGACGCCGTAGCGCACCGCCTGCTTCGCCGCCCAAGGCTCCCAGCTGCCATTGGCGGCGGAATAGAGCGTGGCGAAGCCGACGCCGGCGAGCAGGCTGAGCAGCAGCACCAGCCCCCAATTGATGTTCCAGAGCTTCTCGGCGACGCTCTGCTGCGGCCGGCCGGTGTCGAAGCTGTTGGAGAACGCCATGGGTCCCGCTCAGCCCTGGGCGACGGAAGTGGTGGGGGCGTAGGGGTGGTCGGGGACGCGGAGGACGGGGGCACGCTGCTGCGCCTCGAGCAGCACGTCGCGCGCGATCGGCGCCGCCACGGCGCCGCCCTCGCCGGCGGTCTTGCCGCCATGCTCCACCACCACGGCGCAGACATAGCGCGGCGCGCTCACCGGCGCGAAGGAGATGAAGAGCGCGTGGTCGCGCTCCTTCCACGGCACGTCGGTGGGCTTGCGCAGGCCGTGCTCGCGCTCGGCCTGGGTGATGTGGCGCACCTGGGCGGTGCCGGTCTTGCCGCCCATCAGGAATTGCGGATCCTCGATGCGGGCGTGATAGGCGGTGCCGTGCGGCTCGTTGACGACGCCGAACATGCCGTTGAGCACGACGTCGACATGCTTCGGGTTGAAGCCGAGCAGCGCGAACTTGCCGCTCACCTGCTGGGCGATGGGACTCGCGGCGGTCATGATGCCGGTGCTGCGCGTCAGGCGCGGCACCACGGCGCGGCCGGTGACGAGGCGCGCCGCGTAGGTCGCGAGCTGCAGCGGCGTCACCGAGACGTAGCTCTGGCCGATGCCGCAGCTCACGGTGTCGCCGCGCTGCCAGGCGACGCCGGTGAGGGCGCGCTTCCAGGCGCGCGTCGGAATGATGCCGGACTTCTCGCCGGGGATGTCGATGTCGAGCTTCTCGCCGAGGCCGAAATTATGCGCCATGGCGGCGATACGGTCGATGCCGAGGATGTCGGCGACGTTGTAGAAGAAGACGTCGCAGGACTGCTTGATCGCCTCGCGGACCGCGATGTTGCCGTGTCCGCCATGCTTCCAGCAATGGAAGACGGTGTTGCCGAGGTGGAAGAAGCCCGGGCAGAAGAAGGTCGTCTCGGGCGTGATCGCGCCGGCTTCCAGCGCGGTCATGGCGACCAGCGGCTTGAAGGTCGAGCCCGGGGAGTAGACGCCGGCGATCGCCTTGTCGATCAGCGGGTCGAGCGGATCGGTGACGAGCTGGTGCCACATCGCCTGGGTCAGGCCCGAGGAGAAGGCGGCGGGGTCGTAGCCGGGGCTGGAGGCGAGCGCCAGCACCTCACCGGTCCAGGAGTCGAGCAGGACGCAGGAGGAGCTGAGCTCGTCGCTGCAGCGCTTGGCCGCCAGATCCTGCAGCGCGGCGTCGAGGCTCAGCACGATTTCCTGCCCGGGAATGCCGTCCTCGCGCGTCAGCTCGCGCACGACGCGGCCATAGGCGTTGACCTCGACCTCGCTGGTGCCGGCGCTGCCGCGCAGCTCGAGATCGTACTCTTTCTCGATGCCGTTCTTGCCGATGCGGAAATCGGGCAGCTCGAGCAGCGGGTCGTCGCCGGTCAGCTCCTTGTCGGAGACGGCGGCGACGTAGCCCAGGACATGCGAGGCGGTGGGGCCGAAGGGGTAGTAGCGCGTCAGCCCCTGCTCGATCGAGACGCCGGGCAGCTCCAGCGTGTTGGCCTCGACGCGCGCCATCTCCTCCCAGCTGAGGTTCTCGCGGATCATGACGGGCACGAAGCTGTGCTTGCGCTTGACGTCGCGCAGCACGCGGTGGCGGTCGGCGTCGCTCACCGGGATGAGGGTGGCGACGGCGTCGAGGGTCGAGGGGATGTCGCCCGCCTGTTCCGCCACCAGGACGGCGCGGTAGGTGGGCGCATTGTCGGCCAGGGCGACGCCGAAGCGGTCGACTATCCGGCCGCGCGGCGGCGCCAGCAGGCGGATGTTGATGCGGTTCTCGTCCGACAGCATCGCATAGCGGTCGGCCTGGACGACCTGGAGGTAGTACATGCGGCCGGCGAGCGTCGCCAGCAGCGCCACCTGCGCGCCGCCCAGCAGCAAGGCCCGGCGGGTCAGCAGCTTGGTGCGGTTGTTCTCGCGCTGCATGGCCTCAAACCCGCATCAGGAAGGCGCGCTGCGCCTGCGCCAGGAGATAGCTGCCGAGAGGAAAGATCGAGACGGTCAGCAGCGCCTCGAAGATCACCGGCTTGGTGCCGAGAATGGCGCCGTGCAGCGCGCTCACCAGCGCCCAGTCGAAGGCGACGACGGCCGCGGTGGTCACCAGGAAGCCGGCCCAGAGCACCGGGAAGAGACGGTTGACGAAGAAGCGGCGCTGGCTCATCAGCACCGAGCGCGTCAGCAGCAGCGACAGCGCCGAGGCGCCGACATAGGGCGTGCCGTTGAGCAGATCGAGCAGCAGCCCGGCGACGAAAACGGCGGTCGGCGGCAGCAGGTCCGGGCGATAGATCGTCCAGTGGTAGACCGCCATCAGGGTGAAAGCGGGCGCGACCACGGCGAAGCCCGGGATATGCAGCGGCACGACCGAGATGAGGACGAAGAGAAGCGTCGTCACAAACGGGACGAGCTTGTTGGGAAAGCCGCCGGCCTCACGCTGGAACAGCACTGCGCTCACCGTCGGTCAGGGCGCCGTGTCGGGATCGACAGCCCGCGGACCCGGACCGCGATGCGGCTTGGGCAGCGGGATGGCGCTCTGCGGCAGCACGCCGTTGAGGCCGAAATCGACGATCCGGACATATTCGAGGCGCGACAGCTCGGCATAGGGCGCAACGCGCACCACCCCGCCCTCGGTCGAGGCGACGACGCCGACCGGCAGGCCCGGCGGGAAGACACCGCCGGCGCCGGCGGTGATGATGCGCTCGCCGACCGAGACGACGGCGTTGATCGGGAGGTAGAGGAGACGCGGCTGGTCGGAATTGTCGCCGGCGAGCACGGCGCGGTCGCTTGAGCCCTCGAGCACCACGGGGATGTGCGAGTTGAGATCGGTGAGCAGCAGGATGCGGGCGGCGCGCTCGCCGACTTCGGCGACGCGGCCGACCAGGCCCTCGCCGGTCATCGCCGCCTGCCCGCGATGGACGCCGTCGCGGCTGCCGGCGCTCACCAGCACGTTGCGGGCGAAGGCGCCGCCGGAATTGGCGATGACCTGGGCCGAGACGAAATGGAGGGCGCCTTCCGGCGACAGCTTGGTGAGGTCGCGCAGCCCGGCATTCTCGTCGGCGAGGTGGCGCGCCACGTCCTGCCATTGCAGGAGGCGGGCATTCTCCTGCCGCAGCCGCTCGTTCTCGCGATAGAGGTCGAAGACGCCCTCGACCTGGCGGACGCCCGCCGCCACCGTGGCCAAGGGCTGGGCGACGGCCTGCAGCACCGGCGCCGCGGCATCGACGACGAGGACGCGCAGCCGGTCGAACAGCAGCACATCCGCCTTGCCAAGGACGATGAACATCATCGACAGCAGCACGAGGAACGGCACCACGACCCGTTGGGCCGCCGCTCTGACGGGGGCTGTCAGCCTATCAACCGCTCCCGAACGCTCTCTCAACCTGCTTGCTCCGCCGCGCCGGCCCCGCCCCGCCGGCTCGCGTTAATATTCAATTCACAGTTTTACATGGAACCCGAGTCTAGTACATGCTGATTAGCACGTTTTTTAGCGTCTTCATTTCCTCCAGCGCGCGACCGGTGCCGAGCGCGACGCAGGACAGCGGATCGTCGGCGATCGACACCGGCAGGCCCGTAGCGTGGCGCAGGACATAGTCGAGATTGCCGAGGAGCGCGCCACCGCCGGTGAGCACGATGCCCTTGTCGACGATGTCGGCAGCAAGCTCCGGCGCCGTGTGCTCGAGCGCCACCTTGACCGCCTCGACAATGGCGCCGACCGGCTCGGCGAGGCTCTCGGCGATCTGGCGCTCGCTGATGACGATCTCCTTGGGGACGCCGTTCATGAGATCGCGGCCCTTGATTTCCATCACCCGGCCCTCGCCATCCTCCGGCATGCAGGCGGAGCCGATCTCCTTCTTGATGCGCTCGGCGCTGCTCTCGCCGACGAGAAGGTTATGGTTGCGGCGGATATAGGCGATGATCGCCTCGTCCATCTTGTCGCCGCCGACGCGCACCGAGCGGGAATAGACGATGCCGCCAAGCGACAGCACCGCCACCTCGGTGGTGCCGCCGCCGATATCGACGACCATCGAGCCCGTCGGCTCCGTCACCGGCAGCCCGGCGCCGATCGCCGCCGCCATCGGCTCCTCGATGAGGAAGACGCGGCGGGCGCCGGCGCTCTCCGCCGATTCCTGGATGGCGCGGCGCTCGACCGCGGTCGAGCCCGAGGGCACACAGACGATGATCTGCGGGCTGGCGAAGCTGCGGCGGTTGTGCACCTTGCGGATGAAATGCTTGATCATCTCTTCCGCGACTTCGAAATCGGCGATGACGCCGTCGCGCAGCGGCCGGATCGCCTGGATGTTGCCGGGCGTGCGGCCCAGCATCATCTTCGCTTCGTCGCCGACGGCGAGAACCTGCTTGCGGCCCTTGACCTGCGCGATCGCCACGACCGACGGCTCGTTGAGGACGATGCCGCGGCCCTTGACGTAGACCAGCGTGTTGGCCGTGCCAAGATCGATCGCCATGTCGGCGGAGAGCATGCCCAAGAGATTTCCAAACATGTTCGTCTGTTGACCCGGTGGTTGGGATTGCGAGATGGATTCTTTTCCCTCGAGCGGCAGCATCCTGTTGCCCCGGTCACGCGGTCATCGCGGCCGGAGCGGTTTTTGCCCTCTTGGTCAAAAGCTTGTTCAAGGCGTGAATGTAGGCGCGGGCGGAGGCGACGAGCGTGTCGGGATCGGCGCCCTGGCCGTTCACCGTCTTGCCGTTCTCCTCCAGCCGAACCGTGACCTCGGCCTGCGCGTCGGTGCCCTCGGTCACCGCGTGCACCTGGTAGAGCTGCAGGCGCGCGGCGTGCGGCACCATCTGCTTGATGGCGTTGAAGGTGGCGTCGACCGGGCCGTTGCCGGTGGTCTTGGCGAGCGTGCGGTGGCCGTCGATCTCGAGCTCGAGCTCGGCGCTCTGCGGCCCCTTGGAGCCGGCGATCACCTGCAGCCCGAGGAAGCGGATGCGCTCATGGGCGCGGACGACCTCGTCATCGACCAGCGCGACGATGTCCTCGTCGTAGACCTCCTTCTTGCGGTCGGCGAGGTCCTTGAAGCGGCGGAAAGCGTCGTTGACGGCGTTGTCGCCGAGCTCGAAGCCCAGCTCCTTCAGCTTCATCTTGAAGGCATGACGGCCGGAATGCTTGCCCATCACCAGGCTCGACCGGGTGAGGCCGACCGAATCGGGGGTCATGATCTCGTAGGTGCCGGCATGCTTCAGCATGCCGTCCTGATGGATGCCGCTCTCATGGGCGAAGGCGTTGGCGCCGACCACCGCCTTGTTGGGCTGGACGACGAAGCCGGTGATGGCGGAGACGAGACGGGACGCCCGGGTGATGAACTCGGTCTTGACCCCGGTCGCGTAGGGCATTGTGTCGTGGCGCGTCTTGAGCGCCATGACGATCTCCTCCATGGCGGCGTTGCCGGCGCGCTCGCCGAGGCCGTTCACCGTGCATTCGACCTGCCGCGCCCCGGCGCCGATGGCGGCCAGCGAGTTGGCGACGGCAAGGCCGAGATCGTTGTGGCAATGAACCGAGACCACCGCCCGGTCGATGTTGGGGACGCGGTCGAAGAGCATGCGGATCAGCCCCGCGAACTCCTCGGGCACGGCATAGCCCACCGTGTCGGGGATGTTGATGGTGCCGGCGCCGGCCTTGATCGCGCTCTCGACGGTGCGGCAGAGGAAGTCAGGCTCGCTGCGCGAGCCGTCCTCGCACGACCATTCGACGTCGGGGCAGAGATTGCGGGCGTGGGTGACGCTGTCGATCACCGCCTGATGCACCTGCTCCGGCGCCATCTGGAGCTTCCACTTCATGTGCACCGGCGAGGTGGCGATGAAGGTGTGGATGCGCGGCCGCGCGGCATGCTGCACCGCTTCCCAGGCGCGGTCGATGTCGAGGCGCCCGGCGCGGGCGAGGCCGCAGACGGTCGAGTGCTTGACCAGCTTGGCGATCTCGCGCACCGCCTCGAAGTCGCCGTTGGAGGCGATGGGAAAACCGGCCTCGATCACGTCGATGCCCATCTCCTCGAGCAGCAGCGCGATCTTGATCTTCTCGTCGAGGTTCATCGAGGCGCCGGGCGACTGCTCGCCGTCGCGCAAGGTGGTGTCGAAGATGACGACGCGGTCGCCGGGCTTGCCGGCGGCGGGGGAAGTTCGGGTCGTGGTGGCGCTCATCGCGCGATTCCTCTCGTCCTGGAGCAGCGGGGCACGGGTTGCGGGAATAGCCCCCTGACCGCAGCGCGCGCCTCCGGCGCCGGGCTGCCGTCAGGGGCGGCTAAGTCGCAGCGCCCCATCACTCCGCAGCAGACCGAGGCGACCCCCGAGACGCAGCCGAAGCGCGAAGGCGCCGGCGCCCCGGCGCTGTCGCGCCCGCTGCCGTCCGCCGATTGCCCTTCCGCCGATCATCTTGCCCGCTCGTCCTGCTGGCTGCCGGCCCCGCGAGCCGGTGCCTAACTGTGCGGCTGCCGCCCTTAACATTCCCTTAAAGTTAACGGCTGAAAGCGCCGCTGTCTTTATCTCCTTTTTGGCCTTCTTGGGCAAGTATTTCGGGCCGGGGGCGGCTCGTCCGGCGGACGGCCTTTCACGGTTGCCTGCGGCAACCGCTGGCGGCCGCACGCGACGAGCGCTTCGCGCTCGCGCGGGCCCCCTCACCCTCCCGGCGCTGCGCGCCGGGACAACCCGTTCGATCGCTCTGCGATCGAACCCTCCGGGGCCGGTCGCAAAGCGACCGGCCGGGTTGTCCCCTCTCCCACAAGGGGAGAGGGGTAAGACTTACGGGCGAACTCAGTTCTTTGCCTTATCCACCAACCGGTTCTGGGCGATCCAGGGCATCATGGCGCGGAGCTTCTCGCCGATCTTCTCGATGTCGTGCTCGGCGGCGCGGCGGCGCATGGCCTTGAAGCTGGCCTGGCCGGCGGCGTTCTCGAGCACCCAGTCGCGGGCGAATCGGCCCGATTGGATGTCCTCGAGGATGCGCTTCATCTCGGCCTTGACCGCGTCGTTGATGACGCGCGGCCCGCGGGTGTAGTCGCCATACTCGGCGGTATTCGAGATCGAGTAGCGCATATTGGCGAGGCCGCCCTCGTACATGAGATCGACGATGAGCTTCACCTCGTGGAGGCACTCGAAATAGGCCATCTCCGGCGCGTAGCCGGCTTCGACCAGGGTCTCGTAGCCGGAGAGGATGAGCTGGGTGAGGCCGCCGCACAGCACCGCCTGCTCGCCGAAGAGATCGGTCTCGCACTCCTCCTTGAAGGTGGTCTCGATGACGCCGGCGCGGCCGCCGCCGATCGCCGAGGCGTAGGAGAGCGCGATCTCGAGCGCGTTCCCCGAGGGATTCTGGTTGACCGCGACGAGGCACGGAACGCCGCCGCCGCGCAGATACTCCGAGCGCACGGTGTGGCCGGGGCCCTTGGGCGCGATCATGAAGACGTCCATGTCGGGGCGCGCTTCGACCAGCTTGAAGTGGATGTTGAAGCCATGGGCGAAGGCGAGCGCCGTGTCGGGGCGCATGTTGGGGCGGAGATCCTCGGCATAGAGCTTCGCCTGCAGCTCGTCGGGCGTCAGGATCATCACCACATCGGCCCATTTGGCGCCCTCGGCCGGGCTCACCACCTGGAACTTCGCGCCTTCCGCCTTCTTCGCCGAGGCGGAGCCGGGGCGCAGCGCGACGCGCACCTCCTTGACGCCGCTGTCGCGCAGGTTCATGGCGTGGGCGTGGCCCTGGCTGCCATAGCCGACGACGAGCACCTTCTTGCCCTTGATCAGGTTCACGTCGGCGTCGCGATCGTAATAGACACGCATGCTGGTGCTCCTTGGGGTGAAACGCGAGTCAGAACCGCGCCGGGCCGCGCGAGATGGCGACGACGCCGGTGCGCGAGACGTCGACGAGGCCCAGCGGCTGCATCAGGTTGATGAAGGCGTTGAGCTTCTCGGTCGAGCCGGTCATCTCGAAGACGAAGCTCTCTGTCGTGCTGTCGACGACGCGGGCGCGGAAAATGTCGGCCAGGCGCAAGGATTCGATGCGCTTGTCGCCGATGCCGGCGACCTTGATGAGGGCGAGCTCGCGCTCGACATGCGGCCCCTCCTCGCTCAAGTCGCGGACGGCATGCACCGGCACGAGGCGCGAGAGCTGCGCCTTGATCTGCTCGATGATCATCGGCGTGCCGGAGGTGACGACGGTGATGCGCGAGACGCCCTTGACGCGGTCGGTCTCGGCCACGGTCAGGCTCTCGATGTTGTAGCCGCGGCCCGCGAACAGGCCGACGACGCGGGCAAGAATGCCGGGCTCGTTGTCGACGAGCACGGCGATGGTGTGCTTCTCGATGGCGCTCACGGGCGGAACTCCGATGCGCGTGGGAACGGTATCGCTCAGACCAGGACCATGCCCTCTTCCGATACCGGCCCGCCCGCCCGCTTGTCCTCGGGCCCCAGCAGCATCT
>DASQSR010000092.1:0-3259 GCA_035642295.1 Allostellaceae bacterium
CTCCGCCGAAGATACGCCGCCGCCTCTCGCTCGGTTCCCGGCCGGCCGTCGCTCCCACGGGTGGGAGCCGGGCGTGATCCCTGCCCGGGCCGGGTTGGCCGCTACTCGCAACACACCATCCCCCAATCAAGCGCTGAGACACTCGCGCCCGAGTTTCCAGCGTTAACCAACTTTGCTGACAAAACGTTAACGTGCGCGGAGGGAAGCGCAGTCAACCCACAGTATTCGCCTCAAAAACCCCGCGCGAGGGCGCAGCCCTCGTCGCGTGCGGCCGTCAGCGGTTGCCGCAGGCAACCGCGAGAGGCCGCCCGCTTCAGACTAGCCGCGATGAGGTCCGCCCCCGCCGCCAGCCCCCTCACGCCGCCGGCACGCGGGCGCGGTCGAGATGGGCGTAGAAATACCAGCAGGCGACGCTGCGGAAGGGCCGCCAGGGCTCGGCCAGCGCGATGAAGCGCGCCGCCGGCGCCTCGCGCCGGATGCCGTAGATCTCGGCCATGGCCGCGCGGATCGAGAGGTCGCCCAGCGGCAGCACGTCGAGCCGGCCGAGCGAGAACATCAAGTACATGTCCGCCGTCCAGCGGCCGATGCCCTTGACCGCGGTCAGCGCTTCGATCGCCGCATCGTCGGCAAGCCCTTCGAGCGCGTCGAAGAACGCCGGCGCCGCGAGCACGGCCGCCGCCAGGCCGCGCAGATACTCGCGCTTTTGCCGCGAGACGCCGGCGGCGGCGAAAGCCGCGTCATCGAGGGCTGCGACCCGCTCGGGGGTAACGCTGCCGCAGAGCCCGTTGAGCCGCGCGGCGATCGTCGCCGCCGCCTTGCCCGAGAGCTGCTGGCGGAGAATGGCGTGGAAGAGCGTGGCGAAACCGCCCGGCCGGCGGCCATAGCCGCACGGGCCGAGCGCCTTCATCACCGCGGCAAGGCGCGGGTCGCGGCGCATCAGCCGGCGCCGCGCGCGCTCCAGCAGCGCCCGCGCCTCCGCCTCGTCCCGCGGCAGCGCCAGCGGAACGGCCGGGGACTGCGCCTCCACCCGCTGGCCGTCGTTTACCGCCGGTTGCTTTCGCCTCGCCATGGCCGGAGAGTGCCATGGCGAGGCATCGCCGTCATTGCCCTTGCGGGTGCTCCTCGATGGCGTCGACGCGGTCGGGATAGAAGGCGAGATGGTCCTTGATCTGGCTCACCGCGGCGTAGGGGCGCTCGTAAGTCCAGACCGCGTTGAGCGAGCGCTGGCCGCCGAACGCGATGCTGAAATAGGCGCAGTCGCCCTTATAGGGGCAATAGGTTGCATGATCCGTCCGCTCGAGCAGCGTCATGTCGACGTCCTTGCGCGGGATGTACTGCACCGGCGGATAGCTCGCCTCGCGCAGCGTCAGCGCCCCTTGGCTCTCGGCAAGGATGCGGCCGGCGAGCCGCACCACGACGCGGTTGGGATTCGGCTCGATCGAGATCGGATGATCGGGTCCCGGAGTCTTGATCGGCTTTTCGCGTGTCGAAGCCTGCGCTGTCATCTTGTCACCTCTCCCAAGTCGAGCGTTCGGCCGCGGCGTACGCCTCGCGCCTCGTCCCTCCCTCGGCGCGCCCTTGGCCTGCTGATCGATGTGGTCATCGCCAAGGGCGAAGTGAATAGCGCATCGCCGGTCGAGCTTCGCGCCCCGCAAATCGCGCCGGGGGCCCCTGACTTCGGGGGACACCATGAGGCGCTGCGGCCCGCCCGCCGTGCCGAGTCTCATCCCTCGCGTCCATGAGGTTCGCGGAGCGCCGCGGCCGGCTCAGTCTGCTTGCGCAGGCCCTCCTCCGGATCGGAGGATGCGGCGTGAGCGGCCGGACAATCCCGGCCGCCAGTAAGACCGCACGAGCGCTATGTGATCGTAGATTAATTTGATGGCGCGCGCCGGGTCGCGCGCTGCGACCGCTGCAACGATCTCTTTGTGCTGCCGGTGCTGGGCATTGGCGCACCGCAGGCGCGCAAGACAGAGTCGGCGTCGAGGCAGGGTGAGTTCGTAGAAGGCATTGAGCAGGCGCAGCAAGATCGCATTATGCGCGGCGCTCACCAAGGCAAGATGAAACGCGGTGTCCGCGTCGGCGATGTTGCCCTTCCTGTCGATGATCCCTTGGGTCTCTTCGAGGATCCGGTCGAACGCCGCCAGGTCCGCGTCGTCCCGGCGGGCGCAGGCGAGCTCGATCGCGGTGCGCTCGAGCACCGCGCGGATCTCCATCGTCTCCGAGATCTCGCTCAACGTCGGTTCCCGTCCCAAGCGCGACAGCATCACCAGCGCCTCGAAGCTCGATTGCCGCTGGATCTCGCGCAAATAGATACCCGATTGGGGTTTCGCTTCGACGATGCGCAGCGATGCCAGCGTCGCCAGGGCCTCGCGCACGGCATTCCGCCCGCTGCCGAGACGCTCCGCCAGCTCGCGCTCCGAAGGAAGCCGGTCGCCGGGCTGTAGATGGCGTTCGGCAACGAACTCCATGAGCCTCCCCACGATCGGCTTGGCGGCGGCGTCATTGATCGTGAACGAGAGCGGCTCATGGCGGCTCACGGGCTGTTTTGCCTCGCCTGGCCTTGCCGAGCGCTCTTGCCGTGTCATCTGCTCACTTCCTTCTTCCGATTGATCCAGTCTCCAGCCATGGGCGCGGCGCCGCGCATGGGGCCCGGTCCGAGGCGCGTTCGTTTATATCGACGCGCTCCCGTCCGGCTTGCTGCGCGTTGGGGCGAGCGCGTGCAACGGCCAAGGCGATGCAAGTTAGGTTTGTTTCGTAGGAATGAGCTGCTGAAGGCCGCGACGTGACGCTTGGCCCATCACGAAACGAGACACGCAAAACGGGTCCCCGTCATTGACCTGAGTCAATTCGATGCCGATCCCGGTGTCGATTGTGCGCGCGGACAAGCCAGTAAACTCTGGTAGCATTGCGATGAGATGCTTGAAGCCGGTTACGCGGGCCGGCACTCGTTCCTCCCCTTGGCGGTGCACGGGGCCGGGAAGCGGTTCAGACTTGATCGGGGCAATCGGGCGAAATTGCCGGCATGCTCAGCATCGGGGCAGTGACCTGTCTACCACCCACGTCGTTCTGCTCGCCCACGCGTGGAAGGCAGGCGGCGCGGCTTTCGGCCTTCGCGTGCGATCGCAGCGCGAGGTGGCGGAGGGGATGGGATTCGAACCCACGATAGGGGTATTCCCCCTATAACGGTTTAGCAAACCGCCGCCTTCAGCCACTCGGCCACCCCTCCACCAAAGAGTGCGCTCGTACACGGCGTATGCTG
>DASQSR010000093.1:0-15593 GCA_035642295.1 Allostellaceae bacterium
GCCCGTCTGGGTCGCCTGCTCCAACCGCGAGACGATCAGGCTCGCGGCGCGGCTCGGCATCGGCGCGCTCACCTTCGCCTTCGTCGATCCCACCGAGGCCAGGCAATGGGTCGACGACTACTATCGCATCTTCAAGGAGGAATGCGTGCCGATCGGCCATGCGGTCAATCCGAACGTGGCGATGGTCACCGGCTTCTCGGTGCATCCCGACCGCGAGGAGGCGGCGCGCCGCGGCGAGGACGGCTTCCGCTTCTTCGGCTATGCGCTGGCGCATCACTACATCTTCGGCTCGCATACGCCGGGCCGCACCGACATCTGGGCGAATTTCGAGAAGTCGCGCCATGCGCTGCCGCCGGCCGGCGCCAATCGCGGCATCGGCACGCCCGAGGATCTGCGCCAGCACCTCGCCGCCTTCGAGGCGGCGGGCGTCGATCAGGTCGCCTTCATCCAGCAGGGCGGGCGCAACCGGCACGAACACATCTGCGAAGCGCTCGAGCTGTTCGCGCGCGAGGTGATGCCCGAGTTCAAGGAGCGCGAAGCGGCGCGGCAGCGGCAGAAGGCGGAGGCGCTCGCCCCTTACGTCGCGGCGGCGATGGCGAGGAAGCGCGCCATGCCGGCGCTGGCCGAGAGCGAGATTCCGAGCTTCGTCGCCCTCGGCCGGCGGATCGCCGAGGAGGGCAAGGAGACCGAGCAGCAGCGCCAGAACCGGGCGAAATGGGCGGCGACCTCGCAGGTGCCGCTCAGCGATCCGCTGAAGGGGCAAGCACCGGCGGCCGAATAAGCTCATTCCTCGTCGTCATCGTCGTGCCGCAGCCGGGCGCGTCAGCACGGCTGACGGCGCCGCGCGGTTGACCAGGAAAATGCCGCTGGCGACCAGCGCCAGCGCCGCTGAGAACGCCCAGCTCACGGGCTCGCCGAGCAGCAAGGCGCCGGCCGCCAGGCCGAAGAGCGGCGTCAGGAAGGCGAAGGACGAGAGCCGACCCGCGGGATAGCGCGTCACCAGCCAGAACCAGGCGAGATAGCTGACGAAGGCGACGACGACGACCTGGTAGAGCACCATGGCGAGGACCAGCGGCGTCGGCGCGACGATGCCGGGCTCGCCGACCGCGAAGGACAGTGCCGGCAGCAGCAGGGCGGAGACGCCGAGCTGGTAGAGCAGCGTCTTCTCCGGCGCGAGTCGCGCCAGGCGGCTCGCCTTCACCACCACGGTGGTCGCGCCCCAGAGGATCGCGGCGACGAAGGCCATGGCATCGCCGATGAGCGCGCGCCGGTCGGGCAGGACGAGGCTATCGCCGAAGGCGAGGGCGATGCCGAGGAAGGCGGCGGCGAGGCCCGCGACCTGCTGCGGCCGCAGCCGCTCGCCGGGAATGACGACATGCGCGGCGACGGCCACGACAAACGGGGCGGTGTAGAGGAAGAGCACCGCGCGCGAGGCGGTGGTGTAGACGAGGCCGCCATAGAGAAAGACGAACTCGCCGGCGAAGAGCAGGCCGATCAGAAGGCCGAGCCCGAGGCTGCCGTCACGCGTGAAGAGGCGGACACCGCGGTGCGCCGACCAGGCCCAGACCAGCACCGCCGCGCCGAGCGAGCGCAGGCCCGCCTGCAGCATGGGGGAGATGCCGCCATTGGCGAGTTTGATCGCGACCTGGTTGAGGCCCCATCAGGCGCAGAGCAGGACCATGAGGAGGACGGCGGTGGCGTCGAGCCGCGAGCGGGGAGGGGACATGGCGCGGCGAGCCTCGCCGGTCCCGACGCGCCGCGCAACCGCTTTCCGTCGAAGGAGAGACGCGGCGATGCCGCGTCTAATAGGCGTTGCGGTGGATGAAGCCGACCAGGAGCGTCCGCAGCAGGATGGCGATGTCGAGGCGCAGCGACCAGTTCTCGATGTAGTAGAGGTCGTGCTTCACCCGCTCGTGCATGGCGGCGACATCGGCGGTCTCGCCGCGCCAGCCATTCACCTGCGCCCAGCCGGTAATGCCGGGCTTGACGCGGTGGCGCCGGAGATAGCCGTCGATGAGCTCGGCGTAGTACTCGTTATGGGCAATGGCGTGCGGCCGCGGGCCGATCAGCGACATGTCGCCCTTCAGCACATTGATGAGCTGCGGCAGCTCGTCGAGGCTGGTGCGGCGCAGGAAGCGGCCGATGCGGGTGACGCGGGGATCGCCGCGCCGCGCCTGGGGCACGTTCTGATCGTTGCCGGCGTCGACCCGCATGGTGCGGAATTTGAGCACGGTGATCGGGTTGTTGTTGAAGCCGAAGCGCTGCTGGCGAAAGAGCGCGGGGCCGCGGCTGTCAAGGCGGACGAGCAGGCCCAGGAGCAGCATCAGCGGCGCGAACAGCAGCAGCAGCAGCGCGCTCAGGGTCACGTCCTCGACCCGCTTCAGCACCGCCGCCCAGCCCGCGAGCGGCCGCTCGAAGACGTTGATCATGAACGTCTCCTGCAGGACGGTGAGCTTGCGCGGCGGGATCGGCAGGTCGGAGAGGTCGGGGCAGAGATTGACGTTGACCGGCAGCTCGCCGAGCTTGCGCAGCACGGCGGAGAACTCCGCGTCGCGCCGCTCCGGCAGGTGCACGATGATCTCGTCGATGTGCATCTTGCGCGCGAGGCGCAGCAGCCCCGCCACGGTGGCGTCGGAGGCGACCCCGGTCCCGACCGCGCTGAGGCGCGGCGCGAAGATGCCGATGACGCGCACCTCGAGATCCCCCGGCCAGGTGATCTGCTTCATCACCTGCTGGGCGAAGGGCTCGAGGCCGACGATGGCGACGTTGAGCGACAGCGTGCCGCAACGCCGGCGGCGGCCGATATAGGCGGCGAGGGCGGCGCGCGATGCGCCGGAAAAGGCGGTGCCGAGCAGGAACCAGGAGCCGATCCAAAGGCGCGAATACTGAAGCGAGATTTTGTCGAAAAAGGCGATCGCGAGCAGGATCGCGATGCTGACGCCCCAGCCGCCCACCACCTTGAGGGTCTGCCGCCGCCAGTTGCGGAGATCGGCGAGATCGTAGGCGTCGAGGATCATCATCACATTGGCGACGACCACAACGCCCAGGATCAGGATCAGGCCGTGGCGAAACTCGACCGCGAATGTCTGGTAGCGCACGATGTAGGTGATGAGGCCGGCGAGCGGCACGCTGACGATGTCGAGCGCGCGCAGCAGTCCGGTCGACAGCGCCAGAACCTCGTGGCGAGCGACGCGCGATCCGGGTCGCGTCCGACGACCCGAGCCGAGCGGAGTGGTGTCCGAGAGCGAAAGTTGCGCCATGCTGATCCCGCCGCTTCGTGCTTCGTCGCTGGCGGGGCGTCGCGATGCTGCCCGGCCGTGGTGCGAACGCTGCAAACCGAAGGCTCCTCCTTCACGATATGTTGGGTTGACGGAAAAGGCGCGGGATGTGTCTCGTGCGCCACTCAACACCCGGTGGTTGGAATGGTTCCGTTCAAGGCAATCGACGATCGGTTTCCGGCGCGAGTCTTTTCGTCGCACCGCAGCGGTCGAAGAGCGGCGGCCGGGCGGCGCCTTTTCAGGTGCGGCGGAGCCGCGAGCAGGCGCGCGAGCCCGGATTTCTCACATGGACACGAGCTGCGTTGCACGGTGTTGGCGCGATGTTAGGAGCAAGGGCGCAGGCGATGTGAGCATCGTCAAGCCCGCAGCGACGCGGCAGCGCGCCAACACTGTGCAACCCGAAGGGACGCAGCACGCGTCCATGTGAGAAATCCGGGCTAGGGCCGGCCGGGCGCGGCGCCGGACGCCAGCGTCACATAGGGCGCGGCGGCGGCGGGATCGACCTTGAGGCGCGTCCACATGCCCGCCTGAGCGTGGCCGGGGACGCCGCACAGGAAATCGTAATCGCCGGGCGTGGTCGCGGCGAAGGTCAGCGTGTCGGTCTTGGGCGAAGGGATGCCCTGGTCGGGATTGTCGCTATAGGCGCGCGGGATCGCCACGTCTTCCACTCCCGCGTGATCGGGGAAGTGGTTCGCCGGGAAGGGCTTCGTCACCAGCAGGCTGTGCGGCAGCATGGCGTCGTTGTTGCGGAAATGGATGTCGACGGTCCAGCCCGCCGGCACGACGACGGTCATGTCGCCGGTGAAATAGCCGTTGAAGTTGAGCGCGCCGTTATTGGCGTTGAAGCCGGCGACCACGTCGAGGGTGACGTGCTTGGCCGCGGCATCGCTCTTCATCCAGGCGGGGACCTGCTGGTCGCTGGCCGCGGTCGCCGGGGGCGCGAGCGACAGCAAGGCGAGGAGGGCCGAGGCGCCCAGTCGGCGGATCATGGCGGGAGCATCCAAAGAGAGCGGGGAAAGAGAGAGCGGCGGCGCCGAGGTCGGGCGGCGCCGCCGCCGGGAACGTCAGTCGAGACCGAAGACAATCAAGGAGTCGCCGTATTTGAAGTTGAGCTGGAAGTTGCCGCCGGCGCCGACGGCGATATAGGGCTTGCCGCCGAGCTCGAAGGCCATCGGCGCGGAATTGACGCCGGCGCCGGCCGCGAACGACCACAGCACCTTGCCGGTCTTGGCGTCATAAGCGGCGAAGGTGCCGTCGCCCTGGCCGGCGAAGACGAGATCGCCCTTGGTGGTGAGCGCGCCGCCGATCATCGGCTGCGGCGTGTTCACATGCCAGGCGATCTTGCCGGTGTCGACATCGACCGCCGAGATGATGCCGTACTGCTTCTCGTCGGGAATGGCGACGAAGGCGCCGCCGAGCCACATGTTCGGCGCCTGGGCGTAGCGCTTGCGGTAATCGTCCCAGGTCTCGTGCTTGACGATGTAGTTCATCGGCTGGTGCAGGTTGACGCAGTAGTCGAGGCGCGTTCCCGGATTGAAGGCACAGGGCGACCATTCGACGCCGCCATTGGCGCCGGGCAGCATGCGCGTTCCCTTCTCGGTCGGCAGCGCGAACAGGTTCTCCTGCGGCACCATCGTCTCCGAGCGGCGGATCAGCTTGCCGGTGTCGCGGTCGAGAACATAGACCCAGCCGGTCTTGCCGGCCTGGATCACCGCATCGACCATCTTGCCGCTGGCGCCCTTCACCTGTGCCAGGATCGGCGGCGACACCTCGTCGAGGTCCCAGACATCGTGCGGCAGCACCTGATAGGCCCATTTGATCTTGCCGGTGTTGGCGTCGACGGCGACGATGCTGTCGCTCCAGCGGTCGTCGCCGGGCCGGTCCAGGCCGTCGAGATCGGGCGAGGGATTGCCGATCGCGGCGTAGATCACGCCGCGCCGGGCATCGATGGCGTCGGTCGTCCAGTTCCCGGCCCCGCCATGCATCCAGCTGTCCTTGTCCTTGCCCGAGGCGATCGCCGCTTTCTCGGCGGCGACGTCGCGGTGCAGGTCGTTGATGCCGTCGGCCTTGGTGTGGAAGGTGCCTTCCCAGCCCTTGGTGCCGTCGGGGTTGGTCTCGTCGGGGCTGGGAATGGTGTGCCAGCGCCAGACCAGCTTGCCGTCATCGATGTTGTAGGCGCTGATGAAGCCGCGGATGCCGTATTCACCGCCGGCGATGCCGATGATCGCCATGTTCTTGTAGATCGCGGGCGCCGAGGTCAGCGAGTAGCCGACCTGCGAATCCGCCACCTCGGTGTCCCAGATCTTGTCGCCGGTCTTCTTGTTGAGCGCGACGAGATGGGCATCGAGCGTCGCGAACAGCACCTTGTCGCCGACCACGACCACGCCGCGGTTGTTGGGACCGCAGCAGAAATAGTTCGCCCCCAGCTTGTACTGGAAATGCCAGAGCTCCTTGCCGTTCCGGGCATCGACGGCGAAGACGTGGTCATAGGGCGTGGTGAGGTACATGACGTCGCCGTCGACGATCGGCGTGGTCTCGAACGATCCGACGACGCCGGTCTGGAAGATCCACTTCACATGGAGTCGATGCACATTGCCGGCATTGATGGTGGTGCCGGGCCAGTAGCGCATCTCGCCGAGATCGCCGCCGTAATTGATCCAGTCCTTGGCCTGAGCGCCCGACTTCTGCAGCTCCTCCCAGGTGGCGGCCCGGCTCGCCCCCGTGAGCCCGACCATGGCCAGCGCCGCGCCGGCCATGAGCCACCAACTTCCCCTGCGGTTCCAGCGCATGTTTCTCTCCCCAATCGCGTTATTCGTTTCCCCTTCGCCGATCGCCGCCCCGGTAGGCGTCCAGCGCCGGCCGATGCCGCAACCGTCCGGGAAAGGAGGCTATACCCCAATGTCGGGTAGCGTCCAGCGCGATCGTTTCGCCGCCGGATCGAGAGCCTTCGCCCCCGGCGCTCTATCGCGTATGTGCCTTGAGCGCAGTGGCGAGGCGCCGCAGCTTCGTCTCGTCATAGACGAGGCGGTGGCAGAGGCTCTCCGCCGTGTCGTCGGCATCGTCGAGCGCCGCGAGATTCTGCCGCCGCGCCTCCTTGATCGCGGCCGCGTGCCGCACTGCCTCGGGCGTGCCTTGCTTCATCGCGGCGTCGAGCTGGCGGCCGTCATCGGCGACGACGTCGGCGAGAACATGCGAGCGGATGATCTGGTCCTTGATGCCCTTGAGCAGAACGCGCCGCAGCACGTTGCCGCGCTCCGCCATGCCGGAGACGACGAGCAGCGCGGTCTTTTCGCTCACCGGTCCATTCTTCGCGGTGAAGTCGGCGATCTCCTGCTCGCCCATCGCCGGCGAGTTCTCGCTCGCGGCGAGGAAATCGACGAGATGGCGCGCCGCGAGGTCGGCATGCCAGGCCTCTTCCGGCTGTGCCGTCGCGCCCGGCCACAGCACTCCGGGCTCGAGCGGTCCGGCGAACGGCGTATCGCAGGGCCATTCGGGCAGCGCGTGCGGCGGCCCCTTGGCGAAAGCCGGGACGGCGAGGCAGAAGAGGCAGAAGGAGAGAAGAAGTGGCGGGAGGCGGAACATCGGTTGGCATCGGCTGAGGTCGCGCCTACTGTTGGGCTCTCTCCCGCCGCTGTCAATTGCCGCGCCGATGATGCGACCTCTGATGCTGCTGCCGCTGCTGCCGCTCCTCCTTGCCGGGATCGCCCGCGCCGCCGCGCCGACGGGGGAGGAGGCGATGGTGCAGCGCTGCCGCGGCGAGCTCGAAGACCGCCTTTTCGGCAGCGGCGCCCATGGCGAGACGTTCGTCACGGCCAAGGCGGTGGAGCACCAGGGCGACGCCGTCATCGTCAAGCTCAACCTCGCCTCCGGCGAAGGCCGCACCATCGCCGGACGCTGCATCCTCCGCGACGGCAAGCTGTTCGACGTGAAGTAGCGCCGCTTAGCGCACGGGATCGCCGGTATCCGGCACCAGGCCCGCCGCCTTGATGCCGAACACGGCGCAGGCCTCGTCCTGCTCCGAGACATCGCCGCTGATGCCGACGGAGCCGAGAATGGCGCCCTCGGCGGTGCGGATGAGAACGCCGCCGGGTGCCGGAACGATGCGCCCTTCCGAGGCGGCGATGACGGCGCCGATGAAGGCCGGCTGCGCCGCGGCGCGGCGGGCGAATTCGCGGCCGCCGAAGCCCATGCCGAGCACGCCCCAGGCCTTCGCCGAGGCGATCTGCGGCCGCAGCAGGCTCGAGTGATCCTCGCGCTTCAGCGCGACGAGATGGCCGCCGGCGTCGAGCACGGCGACGGTGAGCGGCTTGAGGCCGAGGCTGCGCCCGTGCTCCAGCGCCTTGTCGACGATGAGCGAGGCCTGGACGAGGGTGACACTGGTCATGGCTTGGTTCTCCGATGTGAGGGTCAGGACAGCGCGCCGCAGCGCTTCAAGGCGTCGATCTCGTCGGATGCGAGGCCCCATTGCGCGAGCGAGGCGTTGCCGCGCTCGCCCGGCGCCTCGGGCGGCGTCGGCTTCCCCGCCGGGGTGCGGCCGAAGCGCGGCGCCGGGGCGGGCTGCACGATGCCGTCGACCTCGACGAAGGTGCCGCGGGCGAGATTGTGGGGATGGGCGGGCGCCTCCTCGAGGCTGAGCACCGGGGCGAAACAGGCGTCGCTGCCTTCGAGCAGGCGGCACCATTCATCGCGCGTCCGCGTCTTGAAGCGGGCGGCGAGCTTCGCCTTCGCCTCGGGCCAGCGCGCGCGGTCGAGCTTTGCCGGCAGCTCCGCGGGATCGATCTCCAGGCGCCGCAGGAACTCGGCGAGGAACTTGTCCTCGATCGCCGCCAGCGAGATGTATTTGCCGTCCTTGCACTCATAGACGTCGTAGAAGAAGGCGCCGCTGTCGAGCAGGTTCTCGCCGCGCGAGTGGGTCCAGTTGCCGGCGGCGAAGAGCCCCCAGAACATGGCGGCGAGCGACGCCGCGCCGTCGACCATGGCGGCATCGACCACCTGGCCTTCGCCGGTGCGCTGCGCCCGGATGATGCCGCAGGCGACGCCGAGCGCCAGGTACAGCGCACCGCCGCCGAAATCGCCGACGAGGTTCAAGGGCGGCGTCGGCGGCGCGCCGGCGCGGCCGATGGCGGAGAGCACGCCCGCGAGCGCGATGTAGTTGAGATCGTGCCCCGCCGCTTGCGCCAGCGGCCCTTCCTGGCCCCAGCCGGTCATGCGGCCGTAAACGAGGCGCGGATTGCGCGCAAGGCAGGGCTCGGGGCCGAGGCCCAAACGCTCCATGACGCCGGGGCGGAAGCCTTCGATGACGGCGTCGGCCGTGCCGGCGAGGCGCAGCACCAGCTCGACGCCTTCGCGCCGCTTCAGATCGACGGCGATGGCGTGCCGGCTGCGATGCAGCACCGTGAAGCGCGTGGCGGCGGGAACGCCGAGACCGCTTGGCTGCTGCCGGTCGATGCGCAGCACCGTGGCGCCGAGATCGGCGAGCAGCATGGCGCACATCGGCGCCGGCCCGATCCCCGCCATCTCGACGATCTTCAGCCCCTGGAGCGGACCCATGGCGTCTCTCCCTGTCGCGTGCCGCGACCTTATCGCGGCGCGGCGGGGGCGGCGAGGGGATTTGTCGGCTCGTTCTTCCGCTCCGCTGCGATCGGCGCTAGGGTCAACGCCCAAGCGCGGCGCCACGCCGCCGGGGACAAACGGGAGGAGGTGCCGATGCCCGCAACGGGATGCCTCGACGGCAAGGTGATCGTCGTGACCGGCGCGGGCCGCGGCATCGGCCGCGAGATCGCGCTGCTCGCCGGCCGCGAAGGCGGCAAGGTGGTGGTCAACGATCTCGGCGCCGGCGCCGATGGCGAAGGCAACCCCGATACCGGCCCGGCGCAGAGCGTCGTCGACGAGATCCGCGAGGCCGGCGGCAGCGCGGTGGCGAATGCCGACAGCGTCGCCGAGCCGGCCGGCGCCGAGCGCATCATCCGCACCGCGCTCGACGCCTTCGGCCGCATCGACAGCGTCGTCAACAATGCCGGCATTCTGCGCGACCGCATCTTCCACCGCATGTCGACCGTCGACTGGGACCTCGTCGTCAAGGTCCACCTGATGGGGAGCTTCTACGTCGCGCGCGCCGCGGCGGCGCATTTCCGCGAGCAGGAGAGCGGCGCCTACATCCACTTCACCTCGACCTCGGGCCTCATCGGCAATTTCGGCCAGGCCAACTACGCCGCGGCCAAGCTCGGCATCGTCGGCCTCTCCAAATCGATCGCGCTCGACATGGCGCGCTATCACGTGCGTTCCAACTGCATCTCGCCTTTCGCCTGGAGCCGCCTCATCGGCACCATCCCGACCGACACGCCCGAGCAGGCCGCGCGGGTCGAGCGCATCAAGACGGCGACGGCGGAGAAGATCGCGCCGCTCGCGGTCTATCTCGCCAGCGATCTCGCGCGCGACGTCACCGGCCAGATCTTCGCCGTGCGCCGCAACGAGATCTTCCTGATGAGCCAGCCGCGGCCGATCCGCTCGATCCATTGCGGCGAGGGCTGGACGCCGCAGACGATCGCCGAGCACGGCATGCCGGCGCTCGAGGCGTCGTTCTTCCCGCTCGACCGCTCGGGCGACGTCTTCACCTGGGATCCCGTCTGAGCGGAGGCGCGCCATGGCGATCGACTATCAGCGCCTCAAGGCCTGGCCCTTTCCCGAGATCGAGCACAAATACGGCGCCAAGGACACGATCCTCTACGCGCTCGGCCTCGGCCTCGGCGCCGATCCGACCGACCGCGACCAGCTCCGCTTCGTCTACGAGGAGGGGCTGCAGGCGCTGCCGACCATGGCGGTGGTGCTGGCCTATACCGGCTTCTTCGCCCGCAACCCCGAGACCGGTATCGACTGGAAGCGGGTGCTGCATGGCGAGCAGGGGATCGTCCTGCACAAGCCGCTGCCGGCTTCCGGCACCGTTGTCGGCCGCACCGTCATCGACGAGATCATCGATAAGGGCGAAGGCAAGGGCGCGCTGCTTTATTCCCGGCGCGACATCCGCGACAAGGAGACGGGCGCGCTGCTGGCCTCGCTCCATTCCACCAGCTTCCTGCGCGGCGATGGCGGCTTCGGCGGTCCGACGGGCCCGGCCAAACCGGTGCACGCCTTGCCCGAGCGCGCGCCCGACCTCGCCGTCGAGATAGCGACCTTGCCGCAGGCGGCGCTCATCTATCGCCTCAGCGGCGACTACAACCCGCTGCACGCCGATCCCGAGATCGCGAAGGCGGCGGGCTTTGCGCGGCCGATCCTGCACGGGCTCTGCAGCTTCGGGGTCGCCGGGCACGCGCTGCTGAAGGCGCTCTGCGGCTACGATCCGGCGCGGTTGAAGCGCATGGAGGTGCGCTTCTCGGCGCCGGTCTTCCCCGGCGAGACCATCCGCACCGAGATCTGGCGCGAAGGCGAGGGCCGCTTCGGCTTCCGCTGCAAAGTGGCGGAACGCGATATCGTCGCCATCAACAACGGGCTGGCGGAGGTTGCTCAGATCAGCTGACGACGAGCCCGACGGAGCGCAGGGCACCGAGATTGGAGAGAGGAGCGTCATGGTCGGGATTGCATCGTTCGGCGGCTACATTCCACGGCGACGCCTCAGCCGCAAAGCCATTGCCGACGCCAACAGCTGGTTCAACGCCAGCCTCAGGGCCTATGCCAAGGCGGAGCGGGCGGTCTGCGCCTGGGACGAGGACAGCGTCACCATGGCGGTGGAGGCGGCGCGGGACGCGCTCGCCGACCTGCCGCGCGACGGCTTCAAGGCGCTCTATCTCGCCACCACCTCGGCGCCGTTCGAGGACCGGCAGAACGCCGGCATCGTGGCGCAGGCGCTGCGTCTCGGCAGCCAGCTCAACACCATGGATGTCGGCGCCTCGCAGCGCGCCGGCACCACCGGCCTCATTGCCGCGCTCGATGCGGTGGCGGCGCGCGGCGGCCCGGTGCTGTTCGCCGCCGCCGAGAAGCGGCGCGCCGCGGCGGCAAGCCCGGCCGAGCTGCTCTATGGCGACGGCGCTGCCGCGCTCGTTCTGGGCCGCGGCGACGGCGTCGCGCGGTTCCTCGCCAGCCGCTCCGCCTCGGTCGATTTCGTCGATCACTACAAGGGCAAGGGCCGCGAGTTCGATTATGGCTGGGAGGAGCGCTGGATCCGCGACGAGGGCTTCCTCAAGATCGTGCCGCCGGTGATTGCCGGCGCGATCGCCGAGGCCGGGCTCAAGCCCGCCGACATCGCGCATTTCTGCCTCCCCTGCACCCTGCCGCGGGTGGCGCAGGCGATCGCCAGGCAGGCGGGCCTTGGCGAGAGCAGCGTGCGCACCAACCTCGACGGCGCCTGCGGCGATACCGGCACGGCGCATCCCCTGGTGATGCTGGTTCATGCGCTGGAGGAGGCGAAGCCGGGCGAGCGCATCCTGGTGGCGAGCTTCGGCAACGGCTCGGACGCGCTGCTCTTCGAGGCGACGGCGGATCTGCCGGCGATGCAGCGCCGGCGCCGCGGCATCACCGGCTCGCTCAGCCAGCGCAAGGAGGAGACGAATTACGCCAAGTATCTCGAGATCAACGACCTCGTGAAGATGGACCGGGGCTTGCGCTCGGAGGTCGACAAGCAGACGCCGCTGTCGACGCTCTATCGCAAGAAGGACATGCTGCTGTCGCTGGTCGGCGGCAAATGCGAGCGCTGCGGCACGGTGCAGTTCCCCAAATCCAACATCTGCGTCAATCCCAATTGCCGGGCGATGCACAGCCAGGTCGACCAGCCCTTCTCCGAATTCAGCGGCCGGGTGATGTCGTTCACCGCCGACAATCTCACCTACTGCCCCGAGCCGCCGGCGCATTACGGCATGGTGCAATTCGCCGAAGGCGGGCGGATGATGATAGACTTCACCGAGGTGGATCCCGGCGCGGTCGAGGTCGGCATGCCGATGCGCATGGTCTTCCGCATCAAGGAAGTCGATCCGGCGCGCGGCTTCACCAAATACTTCTGGAAGGCGGCGCCGGCGGGCGGCGCCAAGGAGGTCTGAAGATGGCCAAGGGAATCCGGGACAAGGTCGCGATCCTCGGCATGGGCTGCTCGAAATTCGGCGAGCGCTGGGACCGCGAGGCCGATGATCTCATCGTCGAGGCCTATGAGGAGGCGATCGCCGACGCCGGCATCGAGACCGGCCGGATCGAGGCGGCCTGGTTCTCGACCGCGATCGAGGAGCAGCATGTGGGCAAGTCCGGCGTGCCGCTGGCGACGGCGCTGCGCCTGCCCTACATCCCGGTGACCCGGGTCGAGAATTACTGCGCCTCGGGCTCCGAAGCCTTCCGCGGCGCCACCTACGCCGTGGCCTCCGGCGCCTGCGACATCGCCTTGGCCCTCGGCGTCGAGAAGCTCAAGGATACCGGCTATGGCGGCCTGCCGCAGCGCGGCCGCGGCGCGCTCAACTCGATGTACTGGGCGAACATCTCGGCGCCGGGCAGCTTCGCCCAGCTCGCCGCCGCTTATCGCGCCAAGCACGGCGTCTCGCGCGAGACGCTGAAGCAGGCGATGGCGCACATCTCGGTCAAGAGCCACGACAACGGCAGCCGCAATCCCAAGGCGCATCTGCAGAACAAGATCACCGAGGAGGCGGTGCTGAAGGCGCCGCTGGTGGCGGAGCCGCTCGGCCTCTACGATTGCTGCGGCGTCAGCGACGGCTCGGCCTGTGCCATCGTCACCACGCCCGAGATCGCCAAGAGCCTCGGCAAGCGCGAGCTCATCACCGTCAAGGCGCTGCAGCTTGCCGTCTCCAATGGCGAGGAGGCGCAGCACAATTCCTGGGACGGCAGCTATTTCGCCACGGCGCGCGCGGCGGCCAAGCGCGCCTACCAGGAAGCCGGGATCGACAAGCCGCGCGAGCAGCTTTCGCTCGTCGAGGCGCATGACTGCTTCTCGATCACCGAGCTGGTGACGCTCGAGGATCTCTTCATCTCGCCCGAAGGCGGCGCGGTGAAGGACGTGCTCGACGGCTTCTACGACGCGGACGGAACGGTGCCGTGTCAGATCGACGGCGGGCTCAAATGCTTCGGCCATCCCATCGGCGCCTCGGGCCTGCGCATGATCTATGAGATCTATCTGCAGATGCAGGGCCGCGCCGGAGCGCGCCAGCGCCGGCAGGAGCCGGTGCGCGGGCTCGTGCACAATCTCGGCGGCATGCCGCACCAGAACGTCTGCTCGATCGCCATCATCGGCAAGCACGGCGCCTGAGGCGCCTTGCCATGTTCGAAGGCTTTGCCGAGCAACGCATCGCCGTCGGGGAAGCGGAGATCTTTCTCCGCACCGGCGGCGCGGGGCCGCCGCTGCTGCTGCTGCACGGCTATCCGCAAACCCATGTCGCCTGGCACCGGGTGGCGCCGCGCCTCATGCGGCAGTTCAGCCTCGTCATTCCCGATCTGCGCGGCTATGGCGAAAGCCGCGGACCGGCGCCCGATCCGCGGCACCGCCAGTATTCCAAGCGTGCCATGGCCGGCGACATGGCGGCGCTGATGAGCGCGCTCGGCCATGAGCGGTTTTTCCTCGCCGGCCACGATCGCGGCGCCCGGGTCGGCTTCCGCCTGGCGCTCGACCAGCCGGGGCGCGTTCTGCGCTTTGCCGCCCTCGATATCATTCCGACCTTCGATGTCTGGGAGCAGATGGACGCGGACAAGGCGCTTGCCAGCTATCATTGGTCCTTCCTGGCCGTGCCGGCGCCGCTGCCGGAGACGCTGATTTCCGCCGATCCCGACTTTTATATCCGTCATCTGCTCGACCGCTGGGTCGGGCGGCCGGATGCGCTGCATCCCCAGGCGGTTGCGGCCTATCTCCGGCAATTCCATGAGCCGAGCGTGGTCGCCGCCACCTGCGAGGATTATCGCGCCGGCGCCTCGATCGATCGCGAGGAGGACGGCGAGGATCGGCGCCGCGGCGCCAGGATCGCGTGTCCGGTGCTGGTGCTGTGGGCGAGGCGCTATCTCTCGAGCAAGACGGCATCGCCGCTCGCCGCCTGGCGCAACTGGGCGACCGATGTGCGCGAGGTGGCGCTCGATTGCGGGCATTTCATCGCCGAGGAAGCGCCGGAGGACTGTGCCGCGGCGCTCGCCGGGTTTTTCGGCTGACCTTCTCCTCTGACCCTTTTGGGCGCACTATTGTCGCCGGAAAGTCACACCCGTGAGAATAGTTCGGCCGGGCCAAAGGGTATCTTTTGATTTTTTGAGAACGCCGCCGCAAAAATCCGATAGTAGATTGTGATCGTTCGATTTAGTTGCCTCGGTACACAAAAGCGCAACGAAACTGAAGCAATATCGGAAGCCGCGCAGGATAAACTGCGCGTCGAGAGGCAAGGGGTGGGACACTTGCGACTCGGCATGCCGTGGTCCCTCTTGAAGGATGTAGGGGTGGAAATGAGGTTCAGGCAATCTTTGGTGGGCACGGCGCTTGCGGGGGCCGCGCTCCTGGCGGCGTATCCTGCCGCGGCGCAGACATCGGTCACGCGCCAGGTCCAGTCGATGCAGGATCAGATCCAGCAACTGCAGCAGCAATTGCAGTCCTTGCAGGGCCAAGTGAACCAGAGCCAGGCGGCGGCGGCGGCGGCGCAGCAGAGCGCGGCGCAGGCGCAGGCCGCGGCGTCGCAGGCGCAGCCCAAGGCGAACGGGGCCCTTGCGACGATGTCGGCGGGCAACCGGCCGGGCATCTGCACCGCCGATGGGCAGAACTGCATCGAGCTGACCGGCCGCCTGCATCTCGATTTCGGCGACTATCTCAGCGTCCATCCCCAGCAATCGTCCGGGCAGCATAGCCTCACCAGCGGCGTCAACGCGCGGCGGGCGCGCATCGGCGTTCTCGGCAAGTTCGCCGGCGACTGGAACTACGCCTTCATCTTGGACGTCGGCGGCTCGACCGACTCGACGCCGACGTCGACGCTCATCGAGAACGCGTACCTGACTTACAACGGCTTGCGCCCGGTCGCCTTCGACTTCGGCTATCTCGACGTGCCCTTCACCATGGACGAGGCGACGAGCTCCAACGACATCATGTTCATGGAGCGCGCCGAGGTGCAGAACGTCGTCACCAATCTGGCCGCCAACGATGCCCGCGCGGCCTTCGGCGTCCGCTCCAACGACGACCGCTACTGGGCCGGCGTCTACCTGACGGGTCCGCAGGCGGGCGCGCCGCATACCGGGTCGAACAGCCAGCAGCTGGGCGGCACCGCCAGCACGGGCGTCACCGTCCAGGCGATTGCAATGCGCATGCAGGTCGCCTTCTGATCCGCAGCAGGGGCCGGCGGCGCGACGACGCGCCGCCGGCGGCCC
>DASQSR010000094.1:0-2333 GCA_035642295.1 Allostellaceae bacterium
GTAGACCTGGAAGCGGTTGTCGCCGATATCGATGGCGCCCTTGGGGCTGTTGGCGTTGGCGGACGATAGGGCGGCGCGCACGTCCTCGAGGCCGATGCCGTATTTGAACAGCGCCGGCGGGATCAGCTCGACGCGCACGGCCGGCAGCGATCCGCCGCTGACGCTGACTTCACCGACGCCTTCGACCTGCGACAGCTTTTGCGCCAGCACGGTCGAAGCGGCGTCATACAGTTCTGCGGGGGTCAGGGTGTCCGACGTCAGCGTGTAAATCAGGATCGGCGCCGAGGCAGGATTGAACTTGCGGTAAGTGGGATTGCTGCGCAGCGAGGTCGGCAGGTCGGCGCGCGCGGCGTTGATCGCCGCCTGCACGTCGCGCGCGGCCCCGTTGATGTCGCGATCGAGGCCGAACTGCAGCGTGATCTGTACCTGGCCGACGGCGCTCGTCGAGGTCATCTCGGTGACGTCGGCGATCTGGCCGAGATGGCGTTCGAGCGGCGTCGCGACGCTGGTGGCGACGGTTTCGGGGCTGGCGCCGGGAAGCTGCGCCTGCACCTGGATGGTAGGGAAGTCGACCTGGGGCAGCGGCGCGACCGGCAGCAGGAAGAAGGCGATGGCGCCGCTGAGCGCCACGCCCATGGTGAGCAGCGTCGTCGCCACCGGCCGGCGGATGAAGATCTCGGAGAAGTTCATTCCGCCGGGCTCTCCTGCGCCGAAGGGCCGCGCAGGCGCTGCGCCAGGCGGTCGAAGGCGAGATAGATCACCGGCGTGGTGAACAGGGTCAGCATCTGGCTGACGATCAGGCCGCCGACGATGGTGACGCCGAGCGGATGGCGCAGCTCCGAGCCGACGCCGGTGCCGAGCATCAACGGAAGCGCGCCGAACAGCGCCGCCAGGGTGGTCATCAGGATCGGCCGGAAGCGCAGCAGCGATGCCTGATAGATCGCCTCGCGCGGCGACTTGCCGTGGTTGCGCTCGGCGTCGAGCGCGAAGTCGATCATCATGATGGCGTTCTTCTTGACGATGCCGATCAGCAGCACGATGCCGATGATGCCGATGACACCGAGGTCGCTGCCGTCGAGGATCAGCGCCAGCAGCGCGCCGATGCCGGCGGAGGGCAGGGTCGAGAGGATGGTGATCGGGTGGATGTAGCTCTCGTAGAGCACGCCGAGGACGATGTAGACCGCGACGATCGCCGCCAGGATCAGCATCAGCTCGTTCTTGAGCGAGGCCTGGAAGGCGAGCGCGGCGCCCTCGAAGGTGGAAAAGATGCTCTGCGGCATGCCGATCTCCGCCTCCGCCGCCTTGATCGCGTCGACGGCGCCGCCGAGCGAGGCATCCGGCGCGAGATTGAAGGAGATCGTCGCCGAGGGGAACTGGCCGAGATGGTCGATTTGCAGCGGCGCCTCCGCCTGCTCGAGATGGGCGATGGCGGAGAGCCGCACTTGCCCGGAAGCGGAAAGCGAGGAGGGCAGGTAGATCGAGTTGAACGTGTCGAGGGTGCGCTGCTGCTGCGGCATCGCCTCGAGAATGACGCGATACTGGTTCGACTGGGTGAAGATGGTGGAGACGATGCGCTGCGCGAAGGCGTCGTAGAGCGCGTTGTCGACGGTCGCCGGCGTGATGCCGAAGCGCGCCGCGGTGTCGCGGTCGATGACGATGTTGGCGGCGAGCCCGTGCGCCTCCTGGTCGTTCGCCACCTCCTCGAGCTCGGGCAGCTGCTTCAGCCGGTCGGTGAGCTTCGGGACCCAGGCGGCGAGCTCGGTCGGGTTCGCGTCCTCGAGCACGAACTGGTACTGTGTGCGGCTCACCGTGGTGTCGATGGTGAGGTCCTGGACCGGCTGCATGTAGAGCGCGATGCCGGCGACGCCCGCCGTTTCCCGCTGCAGGCGGCGGATGATGTCGCTGGCGGTCGCCTCGCGCTGAGCTTGCGGCTTCAGGTTAATGAGGAAGCGCCCGCTGTTCATCGTCGCATTGGTGCCGTCGACGCCGATGATCGAGGAAAGACTCGCAACGTCGGGGTCCTTGAGGATCGCCGCCGCCAGCGCCTGCTGCCGCTGCGCCATCGCGTCATAGGAGACCGACTGGTCCGCTTCGGTGACCCCGGCGATGAGCCCCGTGTCCTGCACGGGGAAGAAGCCCTTCGGGATGACCACGTAGAGGAAGATCGTCAGCACCAGCGTGCCGAGAGCGATGAGCAGCACCAGTCCCTGGTGGTCGAGCACCCAGGTGAGCATGCGGCCGTAGCGCTCGATGGTGGCGTCGAACCAGTCCTGCGAGCGGCGGAAGAAGGCGCTCTGCTCGGAGGGCGGGCGCAGCAGCTTGGCGCAGAGCAT
>DASQSR010000095.1:0-2175 GCA_035642295.1 Allostellaceae bacterium
GTGAAGGTCGCTGTGGCAGACGCCGGTGGCGACCGTGCGCACCAGCACCTCGCGGCCGCGCGGGCGGTCGATCTCGACCGCCTCGATGGTGAGCGGCTCATGCACCCGGCGGAAGACCGCGGCTTTCATCTCCATGGCGCCTTTGCCTCCCTGTTGACTTTCGCAACAGTATAGGCCCGCCGCCGCGCCTTGCGCGAGAGGCGCCGGCGCTCAGTGCGACAGCAGCACCGGCACCGTCATCGATTGGAGCAGCGTCCGCGTCGCGCCGCCGAGGATGAACTCGCGGGCGCGCGAATGGCCATAGCCGCCCATGACGATGAGATCGGCGCTGAGATCGGCGGCGCGCGACAGGATGACATCGCCGACGCCGATATCCTCCGACTCGGTGTGGGCCGCTTCGGCCTTGACGCCGTGCCGCGCCAGGTGGAGCGCAATGTCGACGGCGGGCAGCTCGCCTTCGTCGGCGATCCCCTGCGCCGGATTGATCGACAGCACCGTCACCCGCTCGGCCGCCGTCAGCAGCGGCAGCGCGTCGTTCACCGCCCGCGCCGCCTCGCGCGACGCGTTCCAGGCGATGAGCACGCGCTGCCCGAGGGAAGCGGCGCCGATGAACGGCACCGCCAGCACCGGCCGGCCCGCGCTCAGCAGCACTGCCTCGACCACACCGGCGCCGACGGGCCGGTTGTCGGGATCGGCTTGTCCGACCACGGCGAGATCGGCATAGCGCGCATGGAGCGCCATGGCCTCGGCGGCGGGATCCTCGACGACGCGCCATTCGCGGTTGATGCCGGCGCGCTGGGCGGCCTTGTCGAGCTCGTCCCTGAGGCCCTCGCCCAGCGCGAGCCGCGTCGCGCGCCGCTGCTCCTCCAGCTCCTGGAACGCCTCGGTGGCGGCGAAATCGGGACCGCCGGGCGCCGCGAGCGCCGAATAGCCGTACGGCTCGACCGAGAAGAGCCCGGTGAGATGCGCGCCGTTGCGCCGCGCCAGCTCGACGGCGAGCGCGATGCGTGCGTCGTGGCCCCGGGCTTCGTCGACATAGAGCAGGATGTCCTTCAGCGCCATGCTGTCCTCCTTCGCGTCGTCTACCCCCCGATAGCACCGCGGCACGGCGGCCGCGTTGATCCAGCGCAAGGCGGCAGGCGCGCGGCTGGTTTGCAACCCCGCTGCCGCGCGCGTCGGAATTTCCGGCGAGCCCCTCGCGCTGCCGATGACCAACGCGCCCGCCCTGGGGTCGTCCCGGCCGACAGGCTCCGTCGTGAGGTGCGGCTTGTCTTCTCCGGCCCGCTTGCGCAAAGTCGCGGCGATGAGCCGTCCCGCATCTTGGCCGTGGCGCCGCCGCGCCGCCGCCCTCCTTGCCGCCACCGTCCTCGCTCTCTTCGCGCCGCGCCTCGCCGTCGCCGGCGACTTCGCCCTCGTCCCGGCCTATCCCGCACGGCCCAATGCCGGCCCTGCCGCCGCCAAGGGGGCGGTGATCTGGAATCACGGCGTCAACTTCCTCTACGGCTCCGAAGGCTCCGAAGCGCCGCTGCCGCAGTTCCTCGTCCTTTTCCGCGACGCCGGCTGGGACGTCTTCCGCCTGCTGCGGCCGCGCATGAGCGAGGAGCCGCGCGGCTCCTCGGCCGAGATCGCCGCGACGGCGGACCGGCTCCGCCAGCAAGGCTATGCCCGCATCGTGCTCGCCGGCCAGTCCGGCGGCGCCTGGCTGTCGCTGATGGCCGCGTCGGAGACCAACATCGACGCGGTCATCGCCAACGCGCCCGCCTGGTACGGCACCGATCATCCCACATATCTCAAGAACGGCTTCATCCTGCTCGATTATGTCGACGCCATCCGCCACGGCCGCATCATGATCGGTTATTTCGCCGGTGATCCGTACGATCCCGGCGAGCGCGCCCGGAAATCGGCGGCGCTGCTCGAAGCGCATGGCGTCCCGCACCTGGTGCTCGACCGGCCGGCCGGTTTCGTGGGGCATTTCAGCGGCAACACCGCGCTCTTCGCCCGCCGCTTCGGCGCCTGCCTCCTCGCCGTGGCCGGCGACGGGCCGATGCCGACGCCGGCGCGCTGCGACAGCGGCTGGGGCGCGGCGCCGAGCGCCGAGCTGCCGGTGCCGCCGGGCCTCCACTTCGCCGCGCCGAGCGGCGGTCCGGCTGATCCCTTTCTCGGCAAATGGTACGG
>DASQSR010000096.1:0-20851 GCA_035642295.1 Allostellaceae bacterium
CCGTCGAGCCGATTCGCGCGTTCCAGGATTCTGTGGAGCATCTTCCCCCCACCGGCGCTGTCGGCCGGCCCTCTGCCCGCGGCGATTGACAACACCCCCGCGCGCGCTATCCCATCGGCCAGAGACCAAGGGAGGCGGCCATGACCGATGTCACGAAATTCTACATCAATGGCGAATGGGTCGCACCTGTCGAACCGCGGCCCTTTGCGGTGATCAACCCCGCGACCGAAGAGAAGGTGGCGGAGATCAGCCTCGGCAGCGCCCGCGACGTCGAGCGCGCGGTAGCCGCGGCCAAGGCCGCTTTCCCGGGCTTTGCCCGCACCAGCAAAGAGGAGCGCCTGGCGCTGCTGCAGCGCATCGTCGAAGCCTACAAGGCGCGATCCGACGAGCTGGCGCAGACGATCACCAAGGAAATGGGCGCCCCCGCCTGGCTCGCCAGCCGCGCCCAGGCCGCGGTCGGCATGGCGCATCTGATGCAGATGCTGTCGGTGCTGAAGGAGTTCAGCTTCGAGAGCCTCCGCGGCAAGACGATGATCCGGCGCGAGCCGGTCGGCGTCTGCGGCCTGATCACGCCGTGGAACTGGCCGATGAACCAGATCGCCTGCAAGGTCGTGCCGGCCCTCGCCGCCGGCTGCACCATGGTGCTGAAGCCGTCGGAATATACGCCGCTCGACGCCATGCTCTTCGCCGAGATCCTTGATACCGCGGGCGTCCCCAAGGGCGTCTTCAATCTCGTCAATGGCGACGGGCCCACGGTCGGCCAGGCGCTCGCCAGCCATCCCGACATCGACATGGTGTCGTTCACCGGCTCGACGCGCGGCGGCATCGCCGTCGCCAAGGCCGCGGCCGACACGGTCAAGCGCGTGCACCAGGAGCTTGGCGGCAAGTCCGCCAACATCATCCTGCCCGATGCCGATCTGCAGAAGGCGGTGGCGGGCGGCGTCCAGGCCTGCTTCCTCAACAGCGGCCAGTCCTGCGACGCGCCGACGCGCATGTTCGTCCATCGGCCGCAGCACGACCAGGCGGCCGCCATCGCCAAGGCTGCCGCCGAAGCGACCAAGGCGGGCGATCCCAACACCAAGGGCATCAGCATCGGCCCGGTGGTGAACGAGGCGCAGTTCCGCAGGATCCAGAAGCTGATCGAGACCGGCATCGCCGAAGGCGCGACCTTGGTGGCGGGCGGGCCCGGCCGGCCCGAGGGCGTCAATCGCGGCTATTATGTGCGCCCCACGGTCTTCGCCAACGTGACGCCGGAGATGACCATCGCGCGCGAGGAGATCTTCGGGCCCGTGCTCTCGATCCTGCCCTATGACAGCGAAGAGCAGGCGATCCGCATGGCCAACGACACCGTCTATGGCCTTTCAGGCTATGTCCAATCCGGCGATCTCGCCCATGCGCGCCAGGTCGCGGCGCAGCTCCGCACCGGGCAAGTGCGTCTCAACGGTGCCGGACCCGACTTCGCCGCGCCGTTCGGCGGCTACAAGGAATCCGGCAACGGCCGCGAATGGGGCGAGTTCGGCTTGCACGAATTCCTCGAAACCAAAGCGATCATTGGTTACGAGGGCTAGGCGCGGGCCCCTCTTGCCTGTGGACAGGGCGCGGCAGGCATCCGAGAATCGCTGGCGTTTTCAACCGCGCCACCCATCGGAGGATTGCGCCTGCGCCCTCGGAAGAAAGCAAAGCGCCTCGTTCGCCCGCGGCCCGGCCGCGGCGGGCCCCGGCGGCTGCCGCCGGACGAGCGCGCTCAGCTGATCGCCAAGGCGGCGGTGCGCTTCTTCGCCGAATACGGCTTCGAAGGCCAGACACGCGAGCTGGCGCGGCGGCTCGGCATCACCCAGCCCCTGCTCTACCGCTATTTCCCGAGCAAGGAAGCGCTGATCGAGCGGGTCTATCAGGAGGTCTTCGCCGGTGTCTGGAAGCCGCAATGGGAGACGCTGCTGGAAGATCGCCGCCTGCCGCTACGCGAGCGGCTGCTGCGCTTCTACCACGAGTACACGGACGCGATGCTCACTTATGAGTGGGTGCGGCTCTTCATGTTCTCGGGGCTCAAGGGGCTCGATTTCAACGCGCGCTATCTCACTTTCCTGCGCGAGGCGGTGTTCTCGCGCGTCGTCGCCGAGCTGCGCCACGCCTATGGCCGGCCGAGCCCGGCCGAGCTCCCGATAGCGGAGGCCGAGGTCGAGATCGTCTGGAGCCTTCATGCGGGGCTCTTCTATCTCGGCGTCCGGCGCTGGATCTACGGCCTGCCGATCCCCGACGACATCGGCCGGGTGGTCGCCGAGCGGGTCACCGCCTTCCTCGACGGCGCTCCGGCGCTGATCGCCCGGGCGGAGCCGCCGGTGCGCCGCGCCGCCGAGGGGCGTTGACAGGCCGTCCCATGATCTTTTGCAATTTATCGCTTGATAAAGTCGCCCTTACTGTTTATCTCTGGATAAATTATGGGAGATGAGATGCCTGAGGCCCGACGCGCCGCTTCCCCTCCGCCCGATCTCGACGCGCTGTGCCGGCGCGCCGAAGCGCTGGTGCCGGTGCTGCGCGAGCGCGCGGCCAAGACCGAGGCGCTGAGGCGGCTCCCCGACGAGACGATCGCCGACCTGCACCGATCCGGCCTTTTCCGCATGCTGCAGCCGGCCCGGGTGGGCGGCAGCGAGCTGCCCTATGCCGCGATGATCGAGCTCGCCGCAATCATCGGCCGCGGCTGCGGCTCGACCGCCTGGGTGCTCAACAACCTCGCCAGCCATCACTGGATGCTGGGCTATTGGCCGAAGCCGGCGCAGGACGAGATCTGGGGGCCGTCGCCGGAGACGCTGATCGGCTCCGCTTTCATCTTTCCCGGCGGACGCGCGCGCAAGGTCGAAGGCGGGTATCGCCTCAGCGGCCGCTGGCCGTTCTCGAGCGGGGTCGACGCCTCGGCCTGGAACATGATCGCCGCCGTCGTGCCCGACGAGCAGACCGGTGCCAGCGACTATCGCGTCTTCCTGGTCCCGGCGAGCGACTACACCATCATCGACACCTGGTATGTGAGCGGGCTTGCCGGCACCGGCAGCAAGGATGTCGTGGTCAACGACGCCTTCGTGCCGGACTACCGCACGCTCTCCGTCGAGGCAGGGAAAGGCGGGCCCCATCCCGGCAGCGCGGTCAATCCTGCCCCGCTCTTCCGCCTGCCCTGGTTCGCGCTCTTCGGCTTCGTCATCGCCAGCGTCTCGCTCGGCATCGCCAAGGGCGCGATCGAGCAATACGTCGCCGCGACGCGCACCAAGCTCGGCACCTATACCGGCCGCAGCCTCGCCGATTTCTCGACGATGCAGGTGCATGTCGCCGAGGCCGGGGCGCTGATCGACGCCGCCGAGGCGCTGATGCTGCGCGACTGCGACGAGGCCGCGAGCTTTGCCGAGGAGGGCGCGATCCCGCCCATGGAGGATAAGGTGCGCTGGCGCCGCGACGGCGCCTATGCCGCACGCATGTGCACGAGCGCGGTCGACATCATCTTCACTGCTGCCGGCGGCGGCGCCATCTACGAGAACAACCCGCTGCAGCGCGCCTTCCGCGACATCCACGCCGCCAACGCGCATTTCGGCGTCAACTGGGATGCGAACGGCATAAATTACGGCCGCGTCGCGCTCGGTCTTCCGCCGGACAGCGCCAATCTCTAGGGAGCGAGGATGTCGCACCCGAAGGACCCCGCGATGCCTGATCCCGCCCCGGCCGAGCCGGCACCGGCCGCCTTCGACCTCCGCGATTTCCGCAACGCGCTCAGCACCTTCGCCACTGGCGTCACCATCGTCACGACGCGCGGCCGCGACGGCGAGCCGGTGGGGCTGACCGTCAACTCCTTCGCTTCGGTCTCGCTCGACCCGCCGCTGGTGCTGTGGAGCCAGTCGCTCTTCGCACAGAGCTTACCGGCGTTCCAGGAGGCAACGCACTTCGTCGTCAATGTGCTCGCCGCCGACCAGGTCGAGCTGTCGAAGCGCTTCGCCGGCACACACGACAATCGCTTCCTTGACGTCGAGCACATCGTCCCCGATCACGGCGCGCCGGTGATCGGCGGCTGTGCCGCGCATTTCGAATGCCGGAACGAGGCGCGCTATTACGGCGGCGACCACGTCATCTTTCTGGGCCGCGTCGAACGCTATGCCCATACGCGCAAGCCGACGCTGATGTTCTGCCACGGCCGCTATATGCGCGGCCGGCCGCTCGAGGCGATCGCCGATGAGTGAGGATTACAGGGAATTCATGCGGTGGCGGCGCGGCGGCACAATACCGGCCCGGAGACATAGAATCGATTGCGGCGAGCGCACCTTGAGCCGCGTCGAATCCGCGCCGTGCGCGTTGCCGCACACAGAGCAGGCTGGCAAAGCGGCGCGTCTTCGGCCAGACTACGGCGCGCTCGCGCGGGGAGCCCGGTCGTCAAGAACCGGGATCGATCAGGGAGGGAGAGATGGGGCGTTTTCTCGGACGATGGCTCGCAGCGGCGCTGCTGCTCGCAAGTCTGGCGCCGGCGGCGGGTGCGGCTGAGCCGATCAAGATCGGCTTCGGCATGGCGCTGACCGGCGGGCTCGCCGGCAACGGTAAGGCGGCGCTCGTCGCCATTCAGCTCTGGCGCGACGAGATCAACGCCAAGGGAGGCCTGCTCGGCCGGCCGGTCCAGCTCATCTATTACGACGACCAGACCAACCCGGCGCTGGTGCCGGGCATCTACGCCAAGCTGCTCGACGTCGACAAGGTCGATCTCGTCATCTCAGGCTACGGCACCAACCTCCAGGCGCCGGCGATGCCGATCATCATGCAGCACGGCATGACTTTCATCGGGCTCTTCGGCCTCGACGTCAATCATCAGTTCCACTACGACCGCTTTTTCCAGATCCAGCCCAACGGCGAGGACCCGAAGATCTCGTCGATCGAAGGCTTCTTCCAGGCGGCGATGACGGCAAAGCCGACGCCGAAGACGGTCGCGATCGTCGGCGCCGATGCCGAGTACCCGAAAGTCGCGACCGAAGGCGCGCGCGAGATCGCCAAGAAGCTCGGCCTCAAGATCGTCTATGATCGCTCCTATCCGCCGAGCACGGTCGATTACACGCCGATCATCCGCGCCATCCAGGCGACCAACCCCGACGTCGTCTATGTCGCCTCCTATCCGCCGGACAGCGCCGGCATGGTGCGCGCGGCGCACGAGGTCGGGCTCAAGACCACGGTGTTCGGCGGCGGCATGATCGGCCTGCAATTCGCGGCGCTGAAGCAGCAGTTGGGGCCGCTGCTGAACGGCATCGTCTGCTACGACATGTACGTGCCGTCGACGACGATGAACTTCCCCGGCATCACCGAGTTCCTCGCCAAGTACCAGCCGGCGGGGAAAGAAGCCGGCGCCGACCAGCTCGGGTTCTACCTGCCGCCCTTCGCTTATGCGGCGATGCAGATCCTGACGCAGGCGGTCGAGACGACGAAAGGCCTCGACCAGCAGAAGATCGCCGAATACATCCACGCCACCAAGTTCACGACGGTGGTCGGCAACGTCAAGTTCGCCGCCAACGGCGAATGGGCGAGGCCGCGCGTCATCTTCGTGCAGTACCGCGGCGTCACGGGCAACGATCTCGAGCAGTTCAAGAAGCCGGGCACCGCCGTCATCCTCGCGCCGGCGGAATACAAGACCGGGGAGATCGAGGCGCCCTACTCCGCCATCGCGCATTGACGCGCGTCGTGGACGATCTCGAGCTCGAACGGCGGCAGAGCGCATAGGCCATCATGGACATCTCCCTCGACCTGCTGCTGAGCGCGGTGGTTGCCGGCATTCTCCTCGGCGGCTTCTACGCCGCCGTCACTGTCGGCATCGCCATCTCCTTCGGCATGCTCGACATCGTCAACATCGCGCATCCCGCCTTCATCATCCTTGGCGCTTACGCCGCCTACTTCCTCAACAGCACGCTGGGGCTCGACCCGATCCTGGCGGCGGTGCTCATGCTGCCGGTCTTCTATCTGCTCGGCGCCGGCGTCTATCAGATCTATTACGCCGTGTTCGAACGGCGCGGCGACGAGGCGCTGCGCGGCCTCGCCTTCTTCTTCGGCCTGCTATTCATCGTCGAAGTCGGGTTGGTCCTGGTGTTTGGCGTCGATTATCGCTTCGTCGAGGCGTCCTATATCGGCCCGACCTTCCGTTTCGGCATGATCGACCTGCCGCTGCGCATGCTGGTGCCGTTCACCGTCGCGATGGTGATGGTGATCCTGCTGCAGCTCTATCTTTCGCGCACTTTCACCGGGCGGGCCATCATGGCCGTGTCGCAGGACCGGCTTGCGCTGCAGCTCATGTCGGCCAATCCCGGCAAGATCAAGCGCGTCGCCTTCGGCATCTCGATCGCGACGGCGGCGCTGGCCGGCGCCTTCCTCATCATCATCCAGCCGGTCGAGCCGTCGGTCGGCCGCGACTACATCGGGCGGGTCTTTGCCATCACCGTGCTGGGCGGCCTCGGCAGCTTTCCCGGCATGGTGACGGCGGCGCTGCTGCTGGGCATCGTCGAGAGCATCACTGCCACCTTCTACGGTCCGTCCTGGTCCCCGGCGGTATCCTTCGGCGTGCTGCTGCTCACCCTCGCCTTTCGTCCATCCGGCATCATGGGGCGCTAGACGATGGGGGCACGTAGCTTCTGGCTCGTGGCCACGCTGGTCGGGGCGGCCTTCTTCGGCCTCTCGCTGCTGGCGCCGAACCAGTATTATTTCCAGGCGGGCTATGTCGTCCTGCAATATATCGTGCTGGCGACGGCCTGGAACATTCTCGGCGGCTATACCGGCTACGTGAATTTCGGCGTCGCCGCGTTCTTTGCTCTTGGCGCCTATAGCAGCGTGGCGCTCTACAAGCTGGCGCCGCTGCTGCCGCTTCCGGTTCTGATGCTGATCGGCGGCGTCGTCTCCGGCGTGGTCGGCCTCGGCATGGGTTATCTGACCCTGCGGCTGCGCGGCGCCTTCTTCTCGATCGCCACGCTCGCCATGGCGGTGGTGATGCAGACGCTGATCACCAACTGGGACTATGTCGGCGGCTCGCGCGGCGCCTATATCCTGCGTCCGCTGAAGGTGCCAATCCTAGGCAACTACATCGTCTATCTCTTTTTCCTCATGCTCGTCCTGGCGGTGATCTCGGTCGGCCTTGCCCGCAGTATCGAGCGCTCGCGGCTGGGCTTCGGCTTCGCCTCGATTCGCGACGACGAGCAGGCAGCCGAGGCGGCGGGCGTGCCGACGCTCCGGTTGAAGCTGGTGGCGACGACCCTCTCTGGGGCACTGATGGGCATGGCCGGGGCGCCGCTGCCCTATTACGTGACCTATCTCGACCCCGATTCCGGCTTCAGCCTCTCCTATGCCGTCAACAGCATCGCCATGCCGCTGATCGGCGGCATGACCAACTGGATCGGGCCGCTGATCGGCGCGCTGTTCCTCGGCACCATCCAGCAGCTCGCCACCGTCACCATCTCGTCGGCGCTCAATCTGCTGATCGTCGGGCTGCTGCTGGTGGGCTTCGTCGTCGTCGCCCCCAATGGCATCGTCGGCTTGTTCGAGCGCTTCTCCGGGCTTTCGCGCAGGCGGCGATGACATGACGGCGCTTCTCGAAGTCACCGATCTCGGCAAGCATTTCGGCGGCTTCACCGCGCTCGACAGCGTCAACTTCGCCATCGAGGCCGGCGAGCGGATCGGTCTCATCGGCCCCAACGGCTCAGGCAAGAGTACGCTGGTCAATTGCCTTTGCGGCACTCTGCGCAACGAGAGCGGCAGTATCCGCTTCGATGGGCGGATGGTGGATGGTCTTCCCGCGCATCAGCGCACCCGGCTCGGCATGGCGCGAAGCTTCCAGCTGCCGAAGCCTTTCCACAGCATGACGCTCGCCGACAACATCCGCATCCCGCTGCTCTACACGGTCAATGCGCGGCACAGCACGCATCTGGCGCCGGCCGCGCTCGATGGGCGCTGCGTCGAGCTGCTGCACCTGGTCGGGCTCGCCGACAAGGCGTGGCAACGACCGCGCGATCTGACGCAAGTCGAGATGCGCAAGCTCGAGCTGGCGCGTGCCATGGCGGCGGAGCCCAAACTGCTGATTGCCGACGAGGCGATGGCGGGCCTGTCGCATTCGGAAGTGGACGACATCCTGGCGCTGCTGACCATGCTGAACGAGCGCGGCATCACCGTCATCCTGATCGAGCACATCATGCGCGCGGTCATGAGCTTCTCGAGCCGCCTCCTCGTGCTGGTCGCCGGGCGCAAGATCGCCGATGGCCTGCCGCAGGAGGTCACCCGCAACCCCGACGTCGTGAAGGCCTACATTGGCGAATAGCCTCACCCTCTCCGGCGTCGACGCCGCCTATGGCCACGTGCGGGTCCTCGAGGACATCTCGCTCGAGGTCCGCGCCGGCGAGACGGTGGCGCTTCTCGGCACCAATGGCAACGGCAAGAGCACGCTCATCAAATGCATCATGGGCATCGTCCGCCCGACCGCCGGTTCGATTACCGCCGAGATCGATGGCCAGCGCCACGAGCTCGTCGGGATGAGCACCGAAGCGATCGTCGATCTCGGAATCGCCCTGGTGCCGGAAGGACGACGTCTCTTTCCCAAGCTCAGCGTCGAGGAGAATTTGCTGCTCGGCGCCTTCCGCGCCTCGGCGCGCACCGCGCTCAAGCGCAACCGCGATTTCTGCTTCGAAGTCTTCCCGGTTCTGGCCGAGCGGCGCGCTCAGCTCGCGGGCAGCATGAGCGGCGGCGAGCAGCAGATGCTGGCGCTCGCCCGCGCGCTCATGTCGGCGCCGCGCATCCTGCTGGTGGACGAGCCTTCGGTCGGCCTCGCGCCGCTCCTGGTGCAGCGCACCATCGAGAAGATCGGCGAGATGAAGCAGAGCTATCACTTGACGGTGCTCATGGCCGAGCAGAATTTCACCCAGGCGATCCGCATCGCCGACCGCGGCTACGTCATCGTCCACGGCAAGATCGCTTTTGTCGGCAACTCCGCCGACGAGCTCAACAACAACGAGCTGATCCGGAAATTCTATCTCGGCATCTAGCAGCCGGCTCTCGCCCCAGGCAAGCCGGCGGGATTGACGTCAACTCAACAACCCCAGGGACAGGCGAAGAATCTGCGTCAGCCGGGCGGGCGCGGCCGCGGCAGGTTGCCGGGCGCCGTTGTGTCCGCGGTCCGCGGCATCTTCCGTGCGTTCGCCGTCACCGCCGAGGCAGCCGCTGAACGCGGCAAGTTCATTGCCCTGAGCGCCGTGGCGTTGAGGCACCGTCGTCGAGGTCCACGCGACGCCCTCGCCCACGATCGCGACGCACAAATGCGCGGCCGCGCAGACTTCGATGATTCGTTCGCTTGCCGTAGCCAGCGAGCCGGAGATCCACTCGGTCGTCTTGGCGGACTCACTCGACGCTTCAACCGAAGCGGTGCACCGGTAGCGCACGACGCTGCCGGCAGCGCGCGACACCGTCACCCTGACGCCGGCCTCGCGCGCCTCGTCGGCCCCGGCGGCGCTTCTGCAGCGAACGGAAACGACAGCGGTTTTCGTCTCGTAGCGGTCCATCTCGGTATCGAGAAGGACCTCGAAATCGCCGTGGCCGCGCGCGCTGATCTCGCCGTAGAGCGCGCGCGCCGCCTCCTCTCCGGTCTCCCGGTCGGTCGCCTCGATGCTGACCGCAAAGGACCGGGCGAACTGCCAGCGGTCCGCATAGCCGGCCCTTTGGATGAAGCCGGGCGAAACCGTCATCAGGGCCGCGCGATTTGCCGCGGAGAGATCGCGCTGATGCTGGCCGATCGTGCCCTTGAAAAAGGTCGGCGACCTCTCCGAGAAGACCTTCTCGGCGAACGCGCCGGGGTCGCCAGGAACATGAAGCGCGAGTTGCAGACCCCAGACCGTCGCCCGCTGCGCCTCGCGCGTGCCCAACCCTCTGGGCCCGATCAGGTCCTCGTAACGGATGCGCCACAGGTTGCGCCACCATTCCGGCTGCCAGCGCTGATAGCTGTCGAACAGGGCGGCGATGTTGTCGTCAAGGCAATACGTGGAATTGATGAAAACCGGGATGGGATACTTCCCCAGAATGACCGCGTTGATGCGCTCCTCGGCGGTCATGTTCTCCATGAAGCGGCTCAACAAATGGTATTCGCGCTGCCGCGGAATGTAGTTGGCCAAGGAGATGATCGCGTCCCGGGGATCACGGCTTACGAACACGATGGTGGATTTCGACAGCGCGTCGATGAAGGTGCCGATCGACCGATACTGATCGGCGATATCGTCGACCCGCATATGCTGCAGATTGTAATAGCGGCCCCCGTTGAACCGGTCGTCCGTGTCCGGCATGGCATCCTGCGGTGGCGGGGCGAAGCCCATCGCTTCGAGGCAGGTCGAGAGCAGATGGGTTCCGCATTTGGGAACGCTGTTTATGAACACGGGGCGGTTCTTGTAATAGTGACGGGTCTTGGGCGCGAACAGGTCGACGCCTCGGCTCGCGTGGAACAGCACAAGCAGGCGAGAGAGTTGCACGGGATCATCGCCGTCGATGATGAAGGTCCGCCGCCGCTCGCGCTCGCCTTCGGCCGATAGGAGGGAGGGGAGCATACTGCTGTGTGCCGACAGGACCGGGCCGCCCTTGATCCGCTCCCAGTCGAGATTCGTCCCTTTGCCGGTGGAAACCAGATACGCCTCCGGCGCGGCGCCACGCAACGCCTTCAGGACCTCCGCATCCGGTGCAGCAGCATCGTAAAAGAAAAGATTGTTCATGATGCGGTCGGTCCCCTCACTCTGTGCTTGTTGTTATAGGCAACGAAAGAAGCCGCCATCCTCTGCGATCCCTCCGGCCGCCAGCGATGTCGCGCCGCGGGTTCGTGCGTCGGCTCGTTGATGGAGACCTCACGTCGTCGCCATGACCAGCGTCGGTTGGCGAGAGGTAGCCCAATACCCGCGATACTGGTTGCCGTCGGGATCGGCAACGCCTCGCTGCGTTGCTATCGGGCCTTAGCCGGGCTCGGTCGTCGGATCGGAGGCGCGCGGCAGGTAGTGGAAGACGACAATGCCGACAGCGGACGTGCTCTCGATGCGCACGGTCCGCCCGATTGCCGTGCGCAGCCGTCGGCCATGCTGAGCCCAAGCCCGGAGCCCTGGCCGACTCCCTTGGGGGTGAGGCGCGGTTTGAAGGCCTGCGCCAAGACATCGGGCGGCACGCCGATGCCGGTATCCCTCACCGTCGCCAGCACATAGTCGCCTGGCGCCAAATCCCGCACATCGCCGGCCGATGCGCATCCCCCTCTCCCGCGTGCGGGAGAGGGAGCGGTCAATCGGCGGCTTCGGGCCGCGCCTCGAACAGTCGAGCGTCCGCCAGCACTTCAATATCGCGCAGGACCGGGTCGGTCTTCACCGCGATCTCGTTCTCGATCAGCGTACCGCAGCCGGGACAGAAGAATTGCCGGAACTGCGGCTCGTCGTCGATGTAGCGGCGGGGATCGCCGACCAGCGGGCTCGACGCCTCGATCGGATTGTCCTGGCGCACGCAGTGGTCCTTGTAATTGTCGCTGGACGGCCCGAGATCGCTGTCGCATTTGGCGCAGCAATGATGCGGCGTCGTCCCGTCGAGCCGCAGCAGCAGGTTCTCGGTGATGCGCACCGCGGGACCGCTCGCCAGCCGGCGCGGCTTCACCGCGATGTCCTTGATGCGATCGTGCCGCACCGCCTCGCGCAGGCGTTTCGTGGCGCCGGCATCGAGCATCGCCGTCTTCTCGTCGATAACGACGCCGTAAATGTCCCGCGCCGCCGCCAGAGTCACCGCGCCGTTGAGCCAGTCGTCGAGCACATGCCGCGGCGCACGGTCCATGGGATCGCCGAAGCCGCCCGCCGCGGTCCACACCACGGCATAGACGTCGGCCGGGCGCTGCTCGAAATTCTCCTGCCGGAGCTGCAGCGTGACCTCCCGGCCTTCGACCTCGAGCGCATCCTCCACCATCTCGCGGCGCGCAAGGCGCTCCAGAATGTCGCTGTCGACGATGAAGCGGTAGCGGTTGGGCGTGCCCGGGTACCCTCCCATCATGCCGGTCGAGGTCGGGATGGCGTTGCCGGAAGAGAGCGTGTCCTGAACGATCTTGTCGGTGTTGTGCGGGATGAAGCAGCTCTCGGCCGACAGCCCGCCGCGGAACTTGCCGGGCCCGCCGCTATCCGCCACCTCCTTGCGATAGAGGAAGAGCAGCGGAAAGCTCTGCTCGGTGTGCTCGATGTTGGGCAGCTTGCAGATCGGCGTGCGCGATTGCCCGCCGGTCGAGATGCCGTCCTGCGTCGAAAAGGCACCGATGGCGCCGCCGATGGGATCGACCAGGAGATAACCGTAGCGCTCGCCCCATTGGTCGATGCCGCGGAAGATGGTGGCGGGCCATTGGCTGGTCCCGCCGATGCACATCACGTCCTTGCGCATCGCCGGATCGCCATAGATCATCTTGGAGAGCACGTTGTAGGCGGGATAGAGCGAGATCTCCATCGCCTGCACCGGCGCGGTCGAGACCGAAGCGGGAAAGCTGGCGCAATTCAGCGTGGCAGCGGTCGGGTTGAACTCGACATGGCGGAGCGCGCCGCCCACCGAGAAATATTGATCCCAGCAGAGCAGCTGGTTCAGCGCCACCATGATCGCGCCGCGCCAGCCCGAATACGTGGCGTTCATCGCCCCCTGCTGCGGTGCCGTGCCTTCGTTCTCGAAGGTCAGCGTGTCGCCCCGCTTGGTCAGCGTCAGTACTACGCGGTAGGTGCCGCGGTCGCCTGGGCGGCAGCATTCGACATAGGTACGGTCGCGCCACGTGCCGTCGGGAAGACGCGCCAGCTTCTGCAGGAAGGCGGTCTCGCCGTTCGCCAGGATGCGCTTCATCACGCCCTTGACCGTGCGCGCGCCGTAGCGGCGGATGAGCTGGGTGACGCGCTCGCGCGCGGCGATGTTGCCGGCCATCTGGGCGCGGAAATCGAGCGCCACGAGCTCGGGCTTGCGCGACGAGCGGAGATAGATGTCCTCGATGTCGCGCCGGATCTCGTTGCCCTCGATGATCTTCACCGGCGGAATGAGGATGCCTTCGTCGAAAGCGGTCTCGGCGGCGGGGCAGAAGCTGCCCGGCGTGATGCCGCCGATGTCGTATTGATGGAGGCAGTTGGTGACCCAGCAGAAGAGCTCGCCCTCCCAGAACACCGGGCAGATCAGCATGACGTCCTGCTGATGCGCGGCGCCGACCCAGGGATCGTTGGCGAGGAACATGTCGCCGTCGCGGATGCCGGGATTGTCGCTGCGATTTTCGAGGATCCACTTCACCTGCGTGTCGGTGACACCCGACATGTATTGCATGTAGGGCCCGAAGAAGACGAACTCGGCATCCTCGGTCAGGATCGAGGGGTTGAGATCGAGCGCATACATCGCCACCGGCGAGCCGGAGAGCCGCTGGATGGTGGCGCCATGCTCCTCGTTGACGTTCCAGAGGTGATGGCGGATCACCTCGAAGGTGACGGGGTCGAAATCGTCGCTGGCGTCGCGATGGAGCCGCAGCTTCGGCGAGATGCTGAGCGACTTCGGCGGCACATAGGGGTTGTTGACGCCGTCGAAGACGGTGTCGGTGAGCTCGCTGATCTTGCTCATTGCGGGCGTCCTTCTGCGAGCTCGATCTCGAAATTGCCGAAGCGGTCGACCGCGAGCCTCTGGCCGGGCGGCACGACGACGGTGGTGTCGGGCGTCTCGACCACGCTTGGGCCCGCCACGGCGTTGCCGGGGCGGAGCGCGGTGCCGTCATAGACCGGCGTTTCGACCGCGCGGCCGAGATCGGCCCAGTACACGCTGCGGCTCGGCCGTCGCGCCGCGGCGTCGATCTCGTCCGTCAGCGTCTCCGCCGCGACGAGGCGGGGCCGCGGCGTCTCGGCCATCGCACGGACGCGGAAGGTCACGATCTCGAGCCGGCCGCCGCGGAAGGAGGAGCCGCGGCCATAGAGTTGCTCGTATCGCCGGTGGAAGCCCTCGCGCAGCCCCGGCTGGAAGTCGCCGGTGACGCGGCTCTGCTCGAGCATCACCTCGACCTCGTTGATCTGTCCCTTGTGGCGCATGTCGACGGAGAATTGCAGCCTCTGCCGCTCGGGCGCGATCGCGTCCTTCGCCATCTGGCGGCGTGCCATGTCCTCGAGCCGCTCGAGGTTGCGGTTGAGGCGCTCCGCCGCGAAGGGCGACGCCATGATGTCGACCAGCTCGTGGATGTGGAGGATGTCGGCCGAGGCGGCGCCGAAGGCGCACCAGGTGGAAGCGGTCTCGCGCTGCGGGATCACCACCTTGGCGACGCCGAGCTCGCGCGCGAAGATGCCGGCATGGGCCGGCCCCGCGCCGCCGAAGGCGAACAGCACGAAATCCCGCGGGTCGAAGCCCTTGCCGACGGTCATCTTGCGGATGATGTCGGCCATCTGGAACTCGGCGATCTTGGCGATGCCGCTGGCGCAGTCCATCAGCGAGAGGCCGAGGCGGTCGGCAATGTCCTGGATTGCTGCCTGCGCCTTGGGTTTGTCGAGCCGCATGCGGCCGCCGGCGAAATTGTCGGGATTGATATAGCCAAGCACGACATCGGCGTCGGTGACGGTGGGCACGGTGCCGCCCTTGCCGTAGCAGACCGGGCCCGGTACCGCGCCGGCGCTCTCGGGCCCGACGCGCATCGTCCGTGTTGCCTCGTCGACGCGCACCAGGCTGCCGCCGCCGCTGCCGATCGCCTGGATGTCGACCTTGGGAATGAAATACTCGTACTGGTTCACGTTGCTGACGAAGGAATAGGCGGGCTTGCCGTCATGGATGATGCCGACATCGAAGGAGGTGCCGCCCATGTCGGTGGTGATGATGTTGGGATAGCCCATGACGCGGCCGAGATAGAGCGAACCGGTGACGCCGGAGACCGGGCCGGAATCGAGCGTCAGCAGCGGCGCTTCCATCGCCTTGTCGACCGAGATCGTGCCGCCGCCGCATTGCGTGATCTGCAGCGGCTGGCGGTAGCCGAGCTGGGACAGCCGGCGGTCGAGCTGGCTCAGATAGCCCGAGGTCAACGGGCCGATATAAGCATTGATCGCCGTCGCGGTGGTGCGCTCGTATTCGCCCCATTTCGGCACGAGATCGGCCGAGCAGGTGACGAACATGTCGGGCGCCATGCGTTTGGCGATGTCGCGCACGCGATGCTCGTGCGTCGGATCGAGAAAGGACCAGAGAAAGCAGATGGCGATCGCCTCGACGCCCTTGTCGAGCAGCCGCCGGATCGCTGCTTCGGCTTCCCCCTCGTTGAGCGGCACCACCACCTTGCCAAAGCAGTCGACACGCTCCGAGACGCCTTCGATCAGCCGCTTGGGCACGATCGGGTCCGGTTTCTGGCTTTCGGGGAAATGCACGACCTGGCGGACGTCGCGCCCGCCGATGCCGCGCGATCCCCGCATGATGAGGATGACGTCGTTGTGGCCCTTGGTGGTGATGAGGCCGAGACGCGCGCCCCGCTTCTGCACCACGGCGTTGGTGCCGACGGTGGTGCCGTGCGAGAGCAGCGCCACCTGCGCGTAGAGGCGTGCCGGCTCGATGCCGAGCCGCGCCGCCGCGCCGTCGATCGCGTCGATCATTCCTTGCGCGAAATTGCCCGGTGTCGAGGGCGCCTTGGCGGTGGTGACGGTGCCGCTCTCATCGATCACCACGCAATCGGTGAAAGTGCCACCGATATCAACCCCTACGAGATAGGATCCCATCCCCCCTCCGCCGGACTTACCCGTTTGAGCGACACTGTAGGCCGGCATCCGACGCCCCGTAAAGCCGGCCGCCCGGTTTGGGCGCTCACCCTAGATTTTGCCCCGACGACGTGTTAGCTCTTGCGGGCTGCCGGCGGAAAAGCGCGTGCGCCCTGTTGATAAATTCGACCATTCCCGCCGGCCTGGTGGCTCGAGCCCGACGAGCGAGCGAGGGAGGTCATCATGTCGACGATGTATCGCTATGCGCTGCCGGTCGAACTGACCGAGTGGAAGTTCGACGGCGACGTCGAGACCCGCTTCACCTGGGAATATGACGACGAGCGCGAGGCGCTGCTGCAGCTTTACGACAAAGGCAAGAAGCAGCAATGGGATGCGGCGCTGCGCATCGACTGGTCGCAGGATCTCGATCTCGAAAATCCCATGCTGCTCGACGACCGCGCCATTCCCATCTACGGCACCGAGGTCTGGCGGCGACTCACCGAGAAGGAGAAGATCGAGCTCCGCCACCATCAGCAGGCCTCGAGCATCTCGCAGTTCATGCACGGCGAGCAGGGCGCGCTGATCGCCACCGCCAAGATCGTCCAGTCGGTGCCCGATCTCGACAGCAAGTTCTATGCGGCGACCCAGGTGATGGACGAGGCACGCCACGTCGAGGCCTATTCGCGGCTGCTGCACGAGAAGTTCCGCCTCGCCTACCCGATCACCCCGGGCCTCAAATCGCTGCTCGAGAGCGGCCTCAGCGATCGCCGCTGGGACATGACCTATCTCACCATGCAGATCCTGATCGAAGGCCTGGCGCTCGCCGCCTTCCAGCGGCTGCGCGATTTCGCCGGCAACCCGCTCGCCGCCGCGGTCAACGCCTATGTCATGCAGGACGAGGCGCGCCATGTCGCGTTCGGGAGGCTGGCGCTGCGCGACTACTACCCGCAGCTCACCGAGGCCGAGCGCGACGAGCGCGAGCAGTTCGTCGTCGAAGCCTGCTATCACATGCGCGACCGCTTCAATCAGTGGGAAGTCTGGGAGCGGCTCGGCCTGCCGGCGAAGGAATGCGCCGAGGCGGTGATGCAGTCGGACAGCATGGCGCAGTTCCGCACCCGGCTCTTCAGCCGCATCGTGCCGACCGTGCGCGACATCGGCCTCTGGGGGCCGCGTGTCCGCCAGGCCTACCAGGACATGGGCGTCATGGTCTTCGCCGACTCCGACGCCGCGGCGATGCTCGAGAACGACAATCGCGTCGCCGAGGAGTTCGACGCCAAGCGGCGCGCTGCGGAGGTGAGGCCGTCCGCGGCCGAATAATTACTGCTGCGGTTCAAAAGCGACCAAAGGGAAGGAACGGGCGATGAAGGCGGCAGTGCTGCACCGCGTCAACGAGCCGCTCACCATCGAGGAGGTCGGCCTGGCGAAGCCCGGGCCGCGCGAGGTGCTGATCCGCACCGCCGTCGCCGGCATCTGCCACAGTGACCTCCACTTCGCCGACGGCGCCTATCCGCATCCGCTTCCCTGCGTGCTCGGCCATGAATCGGCAGGGATCGTCGAGGCGGTCGGCGAGGACGTCACCTATGTGAAGCCGGGCGACCACGTCGTCACCTGTCTCTCGGTGTTCTGCGGCTATTGCGAGCAATGCCTCACCGGCCATCCCTCGCTCTGCCAGAGCGCCGAGATCAAGCTGCCGCCCGGCGCCTCGCAGCGCCTGTCGTGGAAGGGCGGCGTCATACACCAGTTCCTCAATCTCTCCTCTTATGCGGAGCAGATGCTGGTGCACGAGCATGCGCTCGCCAAGATCCGCCCCGACATGCCGTTCGACCGCGCAGCGCTGATCGGCTGCGGCGTGCTGACCGGCGTCGGCGCCGTCTTCCATACTGCCAAGGTCGAGCCGGGCACGAGCGTGGCGGTGATCGGCTGCGGCGGCGTCGGGCTCGCCTGCGTCAACGGCGCGGCGCTCGCCGGCGCCGGCCGCGTCATCGCCGTCGATACCCTTCCGGCAAAGCTCGAGCTGGCGCGCAAGCTCGGCGCCACCGACACGGTGAACGCCGGCGACGGCGACGCGGCGAAGCAGGTCACCGCCCTGACCGGCGGCGGCGTGCACTATTCTTTCGAATGCCTCGGCGCGAAGGTCACCGCCGAGCAGGCCTTCCGCATGCTAGCGCCGGGCGGGACGGCGACGATCATCGGCATGATCCCGGTCGGCACCAAGATCGAGCTCCACGGCCCCGATTTCCTCCGCGAACGCAAAATCCAGGGGTCCCTCATGGGCTCCAATCGCTTCCGCGTCGACATGCCAAGGCTGGTCGAGTTCTATCTCCAGGGCAAACTCCACCTCGACCACCTCATCTCCGGGCAGCTGCAGCTCAAGCAGATCAACGAGGGGTTTGCCGCGCTGCGCGCCGGCACGGCGGTGCGCAACGTGATCGTGTTTCCCGGCTGAGCTCCGGCGGAAGCTCGCGCTCTGGCGCAGCGCTTTGTTCCTGCTTCGACGCATCTCTCGCCTCCCCCGCGCTCGTGGCAAACCGGCCGGGATTGTGGCCGGCGCTGGTTAAGATTTCCCTAGATTCAGCAGTGCTTGTCGGCGCAGGCGTGCGAAGCCGGCGGGTCGAGCCAGACATCGGCGAGGTCCTGCTCGATGTAGTGGCTCGGCGTGATCGTCCAGCCATGGAACCGCGAGGAGGTAGCAACGATGCGGTTCCACCACAGGATCGGCACTGAATAGGCCTGGCTCAGCGCCCGACGCTCGAAGGAGCGCACGATCTTGGCGCGCTCGCGCGGATCGGGAATGACCGCCTGGCCGACGAAGAGCGCGTCCAGCATGCGGTCGGTCGCGCCGGTATAGTTGTCGGGCGACAGGTCCGGGGAGACGTATTTCGTCATCTGCAGCGTCGGATCGTCGAAATAGTCGCCGTCGAAGTCGTACGCGGCATCGAAGGCGCCGCTCTTCAACGCCTCGTCCCAATGCTTGTTGTCGAGGCGCACCTCCTTGACGGAGACGCCGAGCTGCTTCCAGGCGGCGGTGACGTAGTCGGCGCCGGGCCCGTAGGGAATCGGGATGTCGCGGTTGACGATGTTGACCGTGAGATTCTTCACGCCGGCTTCGGCCATGAGCTCGCGCGCCTCGGCGAGGCTGGCGGCGGCGTCGCGCGAGAAGCCCGGCAGGCGCTCGAGCTCGGCTTCGGGCGTCGCCATCGAGAAGCCCGGCCGCATGATCCCGCCCACGAACTTCATGTAGGTCGTCTTCGACAGCTCGTCGGCCATCTTCCAGCGGTCGATGGCGAGCGACAGCGCGCGGCGCACGCGGACGTCGTCGAACGGCTTGTGCCTGGTGTTGAAGATGAGCAGGAGATTGATCAGCCACGGGCTCTCGGAGGTCGTGATCCGGTCGCCCATCGCCGCTTCGAGCTGGTCGCGCTGGGTCGGCGTGACGCTGCGGAACTCGGCGTCGACCTCGCCGCTCTCGAAGGCGGAGACCAGCTTCGCCCCCGACATGAAGTGGGCGACGTAGCCGTCGAGATAGGGATGGCCGGGACGGAAGTAGCGGTCGAAGCGCTTGCCGGTCCAGTGGTCGCCCTTGACGTGCTCGACGAAGGTGAACGGCCCGGTGCCGAGGATGTGCGTCGCCGGATAGGTCGGATCCTGCTTCAGCTTCGCCGCGCTGTAGATGCAGTTCCAGGGCGACGCGAAGTTCTCCAGCATCGCCGCTTGCGGCCAGGACAGGCGGAAGACGACGGTGAGCGGGTCGGGCGTGTCGATCTCGGCGATCGAGGCGTAGTCGGCCTGGCGCGCCGAGAAGACGCCGGGCGGCGGATGGATGACGTGCTCGTAGCTCGCCTTGATGTCGGCCGAGGTCAGCGGCGTTCCATCCTGGAACAGCACGTTGGGCCGCAGCTTGAAGGTGTAGACCTTCTTGTCGGCCGAGACCGACCAGGACTGCGCGAGATCGCCGACCACGTTCGGGTAGTTCGCCGGGTCGAACTTGAGCAGCGTCGAATAGTGCGGCGCGATCGGATGGAGAAAGGCGAAGGAGACGTTCGAGGCGCAATCATAGTTGGCGGGCTCCGCCGTCACGGCGAAGTTGAGGATGCCGCCTCGCCGCGGCGCATCGGCACCGTTTTCGGCGGCGCGCAGCGGCGCTGCGAACAACACCAGGGCGACGGCGGCGAGCAGCAGCCCGCCACGGACTCGTGTCATGCGAAAAACTCCTTGCTTCGACAGCTCAGCGCGCGTCGCTGCTCTGCTGCCAACGCTCGAACTGATCGAAGAGTTGATTCTTCTCGTCCATCGACAGCACCCGTCCGCCGGCCAGCTTGCTGCGCTGATCGAGGAACTTGGCGAAGACCTCGCGCAGCGCGTTCTTGTCGAGCGGCGCCGCCGCGGCGACCGCGTTGCGCCTCAGCCAATCCGCAGCCGGCGGGAAACGCGTCCAGCCCGGCAGCTCGGCGGCGAGGTTCACCTCCGTCCATTTCGGGTGGCGCGGCGCCTGCTGCAGCTGCGGGAACTGGGTGAAGAAGGCGGCGACGAAGCTGACGACGTTGCGATAGCGCTCACTGTCGGGCTGCAGCTTCGCCACCATCAGCGCGGTGCCGACGGCAATGGTGTCGACCGGCGCGTTGGCGCCAACGAGCCGCGGATAGTCGGCATTGGTCAGCTGCGCCGGGACATAGGCCTTGGTCAGCGCCGGCGTCATCGGCACGGAAAGGAAATGCAGTTTGTCGCCGGCCAACCCGTCGAAGAGCGGCGTCGGTTTGGCCGCGACATAGGCGATGGCGGCAACCTGGCCGGAAGTGAGCTTCTTCAGCGCCAGCGCATGGTCGTCGAAGAGCGGCTGCACCTTGATCTGGAGGAGGCCGAGCACCGCCGGACCGGTCACTTGCGCGCCGCCGGCGAAGTCGACCTTCTTGCCAGCGAGATCCGAGAGCTGCGCGATGTCGCTACGCGCCCGCACGTGCAGCTCCTCGTTATCGAGCTTGGCGATGTAGCTGACTTGGCCGATGTTGGGCGGGGTCTGCTGCTGCCGCGCAAAATCGAGCACGTCGGTCTGCACGATGGTCATGTCGATGCCGCGCAGCGCCGAGAGATCGATCAGCTTCTGGATGCCGCCCTTCCCCACCACCGGCAGAATCCGGCGCGTCGCGCCG
>DASQSR010000097.1:0-14209 GCA_035642295.1 Allostellaceae bacterium
TCGCGGGGCGGCCGCGCGTCGTACATCGGCAGCGCCGGCAGGCCGGCCGCCGCGGCGCGCGCCGAGACGAATTCGATCCTCTCCGAGGGGGTGTCAAAGCGGCGGTCGGGATAGGCAATGTGCGATACGTTGAGCGGCAGAATGCCGCCTGCGGCGCGCAACGTTGCGACCGTCGCCCCGCCGGTCGAGGGGCAATCGAGAATCGCGTCGAGCAGATCTTCGTGCGACGCCCAAGGGTAGAAATCGGCGACGCCAAGCCGCTCGGCGAGGCCGCGCAGCACGTCCTGCATCGGGCGTGCCTCGCCCTCCGGCGGCAGCGCGCGTTCCGCCAGATAGAGGTGCGTCTGCGTCGCCTTGCAGCCGATGTCTTCGAGCCAGGCCGTGCCGGGCAGCGCGATATCGGCGAAGCGGCGGATCGTCTCGTTCATGAAGAGATCATGGGCGACGACGAGGTCGAGCTTGTCGAGCGACGCCGCGATATGTCCCGAATCCGCATAGGACGACAGCATGTTGCTGCCGAAGATCAGCAGCACGCGAATCCGCCCGTCGCCGAGCGCCGACGCGATCTCCGACATCTGGTTCGCGACATAGCGGCCGGGCGGGCGGCGCTCTGCCGCCGCCACGGTTGCGAAGCCGCCGCCCTGCGCGAGCGCGGCGTGACGCGGCCCCAATCCGCCGCCGGCGATCCCGTAGGCGCCGACGAGCGCCGGCAGGCACGCGACGGCGCGCGCGGCCTGCCAGCCGTTCCGGCCCTTGTGCAGGGAACTGCCGCCGAGCACGATCATCGCCGGCTTTATTCGGGCATAGTCGCGGGCGAAGGCGGCGATGCGGTCGGCGGCGATGCCGGTTTCTCGCGCCGCCCATTCCGGGGAGAATTGCCGGACGTGCCGCGCGAGCTCGTCGAAGCCGAGCGTGTGCCCGGCGATGAAGGCGGCATCGTAGAGGCCTTCGCCGATGATGACGTGCATCATCGCGAGAGCGAGGGCGGCGTCGCTGCCGGGGCGGATCGCGAAGAATTCCTCCGACTGTGCGGCGGCCTCGGTCTGCCGCACGTCGATGGTCACGATGCGGGCGCCGCGCCGTCGGGCGGCGACGAGGTGCCGCGCGGTGTTGGGCTGGCTCGCGAGGTTGGCGCCCCACATGACGATCAACGCGGAATTCGCCGCCATGTCCTCCTTGGTGTTGATCCTGAGCGCGCCGGTGAGGCCGATGCCGAAGCCGCCGAGCCCCCAGCAAATCATCGAAGGGCTCCAATACTGGCAGCCGTAGAGGTTGGCGAAACGGGCGGCGAGCTGGCTGCCGACGGAAAGGCCGTAATTGTTGGCGATGCTGCCGTGCCCGATCCACAGCGCGGTTGCCTCGCGGCCGGCCTTGGCGATGCGCTCGGCGATGAGGTCCAGCGTCTCGTCCCAATGGGCCGCGCGCCAGGCGTCGTCGCTGCGAGGCTCGCGCACGAGCGGCCGCAGCAGCCGCTTCGGATTGCCGACGATCTCGCGCGAGGCCTGCCCGCGCACGCACAGGAAACCGCGGCTGTCGGGATTGTCCTCGTCGCCCCTGACGGCAACGACTTCGTCGTTCCGCACCTCGACGAGCATGCCGCAGAGGGTCGGGTGGCAATTCATCGGGCACATCGTGCGGACGGTTCGGGTCGACGGGGACATGGCGCTCCTTTCGGCTCTCTCGCCGGATGCCACGGCACGGCTCTCAGTCTACACGATCGCATTGTAATCGGGGGCGTCAACCGGCACTACACCGCGCCTGTCCGAGATGGGGCAATCCCGGCGTGGAGACGCGGCGGCGGCTATCGGAGCCGGACGCGATTCGTTAAAGTTTCAGGCGTTACATAACCTCGAGCCGCAACGAGCGTGGACGCGGCAGGGTGCGCAGGAAACGGTCGGGGCCGAGATGAGCAAACCGGTAGTCGGCGTCATTGGCAACGCCCACCTCGTAGACAACGTCTACAGGGGGCAGCTCGTCGGGATGCGCAGCCTCAATGCACTCGCGCAAGTCGCGGGCGCCCTGCCCTTGATGTTCGCCGGGGCGCCGGACATCACCGAAGTGGATGCTCTCCTTGGCGTCGCCGACGGTGTCCTGCTGACGGGCGGCCGCGCCAACGTGCATCCTTCGCACTATGGCATCGAGCCCGATGCCCGGCACGAACCCTTCGATCCCGAGCGCGATGCCATGGCGCTCGCGCTTGTCAGGGCCTGCGTCGATCGCGGCGTGCCGCTCCTGGGGATCTGCCGCGGGCTTCAGGAGATCAACGTCGCCTTCGGCGGGTCGCTGCATCCGGAGATCCGTGATCTCCCCGGGCGCATGAACCATCGTGCGCCACGGCTCGAGAACGGGAAGGTTCATCCCGATCCTCAGGTGGTCTTTGCCGATCGTCATGAGGTGCGCCTCACGCCGGAGGGAGCTTTTGCAAAGCTCTTCGGATGCGCGACGATCCGCGTGAATTCGCTGCATGGGCAAGGGATTCTCGAACCCGGCGAACGGATCGTCGTCGAGGGCGTCGCAGAAGACGGCACCATCGAAGCGATCCGCGTTGCCGATGCACCGGCGTTTGCGCTCGGCGTTCAGTGGCACGCCGAATACGACGCAGCGACCAATCCGATCAATCGCGCCTTGTTCAGGGCGTTCGGTGCCGCCCTGCTGGATCGTAAGCGGACCTCCTGACGAGCGTTCTGATACGCGGACACAGGAGGGACCGCGCCGGGTTGTCGCCGCCCGACACCGATTAGCGGCACCCCCGTCTGCGCGCTCGCGCGCGCAACAGCGCCGTGCGCGTGATTGCGCCGCCGCCGCAGACTGCAGCCGATGATCACATTTCGGGCAAGTGGAGCGGCCCGGGGCCCGGGCAAGGCGGCGCAAGCTGCCGCGCCAAAACGCGTGCCGCGCGCGGCGAGGGACCGCTGATTGAGGGGTGCCACCGCAAAGCTACTAAGTGCGGTGGGTCGGTTGCTTGCACCATGGCGACGCGTCCCGATCCTGCGATGGCTCGGCGGCGATGGCACGGTAATTGCTGGAAAAGGCGTGCGCGGCGCGAGCCGAGAAGCCGCTGGCGATGTCGGTGCCGGCGGCTGCCGGGGTTCGAGTGCGGGAGCGGCAAGAGCACGCGATGTCCGTGGTCGCATTGACATTTGAGTATTTCGGGACGACGCTCGAAAAAAAAGCCGTCGTCCTCTTTCTCGAGGATGCCGCGGGTAAATCGTGGAGGGAACTGCCGTGAGTGGCAGGCACAACCAGACTTCGGCACCTTGGCGCGTCGGTGTGCTCTTTTCGAGCAGCGGGTTCATGGCCGTGATCGAAGAGACGCAGCTGCGCGGCACGCTGCTTGCGATCGAGGAGATCAATGCCGCCGGAGGCGTCAACGGGCGCGAGATCGTGCCACGCCTCTACGATCCCGCCTCGGAGGCGGCGGCGTTCGGTCATTACGCCAAGCGCCTCATGGTCGAGGACGACGTCACCACGATCTTCGGCTGCTATACCTCGAGCAGCCGCAAGGCGGTGCTGCCGGTGGTCGAACGCCTCAACGGGCTTCTCTGGTACCCGACCCTCTACGAGGGCTTCGAGTTCTCGCCGAACATCGTCTACACCGGCGCCGCACCCAACCAGAACAGCGTCGCGTTGTGCCACTTCCTGATAGACCATTATGGGCCGCGCTTCTACTTCGTCGGCTCCGACTACGTCTACCCGCGCGAGTCCAACCGCATCATGCGCGAGCTGCTGCGCGCCAATGGCGGCGAGGTGGTGGGCGAGGTCTACCTCGACCTGCGCTGCAAGCGGCGCGACTTCCTGCCGGTGATGCGCGACATCCGCGAGGCCGCGCCGGACGTGATCTTTTCCACGGTGGTCGGCGACGCCACCGTGCACCTCTACCAGAGCTACGCGGATGCGGGCCTCGATCCCCGCGCGCTGCCGATCGCGAGCCTCACGACCACGGAGGCCGAGATCCGCGCGATGGGCTTCGATGTCGGCGAGGGCCATATCACCGCCGCGCCCTATTTCGAATGCGTGAGCGGTGCGCGAAATTCCTCCTTCGTCGCACGCTACAAGAAGCGCTACGGCGCGGACGAGCCGACCAACATGTGCGTCGAGGCGGCCTATTTCCAGGTGCACATGTTCGCCAGGGCGCTGGAGCAGACCAACTCGATGGATACGGAGATCCTCCGACCGATGGTGCTCGGCTCGACGTTCGACGCGCCGCAGGGCCGGGTGTCGATCAATCCGAGCTGCAGCCACGCCGATCTCTGGACCCGTATCGGCCGCGCCAACCGCCGCGGCCAGTTCGAGGTCATGCACCAGTCGCCCACCCCGGTGCTTGCCGATCCCTATCTGATCGGCTACGGAAGATCGCTGATCTGTCCTTAGACCCGGTCGATCCATGGCGCCATCGGAGCGGTCGGCAGCACGCATGGCCTGGAGGGCCGGTGTGATGCCCGCGGAGATCATGAACCTCGACATCCTCGTCGCCACGCAGCGCGACGAGGGCGGCGATGTGCTGATCCGCGAATTGCAGCGCACCCGGGCCCGCGTGCGCCATCTTTGGCCGGTGCCGGAGCGGCTGCCCGAGGGCAGCGACGTCATTTTCGTCGATCTGGCGCCCGGGCTTGCGGCGCGCATCCCCTGGTTGCCGGGCGAACCCAAGGCGGCGCTCGTGCTGATTATTCCTGCCTTTCCGCCGCCGGATCTGGAATTGCTGCGCAACTGCGCGCCGGATGCAGTGCTGCACCGGCCGTTCACCACCCATGCCGTCCTGACCGCGCTGGTCGTGGCGTGCGGCCATTTTGGCTACGACCGGCGGCTGCGCGGCCGCGTCGACAAGCTCGACGACACGCTGCGCGCCTTCCGCAATGTCGAGCGCGCCAAGGCCATCCTGATGGCCAAGGAGAATCTGCGCGAGGAGGAAGCCTATCATTTCATGCGCCGCCAGGCGATGAGCCGGCGCGTGTCGCTGAGCGCCGTCGCCGCTGCGATCGTTGACTCGCAACAACTCCTTGGATAAGTTGGCTTTCGTTATCGGCGCGTGATGCGCAGGGCGGCAGCGGCGCCGCCCCGTAAAATCGACATCAGGGCAAGGACGCCCCCGCGATGACCACGTCAGTGGTCGCGCGGGGGCGTTTTTTTTGCTTCAGGGAGACGGAGATGGGACTCAACAGGCGCAAATTCCTCAAGGGAACGGCGGCGATCGGTGCTGCCGCGGCGGCGGGCTTTCCGCAGATCTGGATCAAGAACGCCGGGCTCGCCTATGCGGCGGGCGAGATCAAGGTAGGGGTGCTGTACTCGCTGACCGGCACGACGGCGATCATCGAGACCTCACTCAATCAGGCGACGCTGATGGCGATCGAGGAGATCAACGCCGCCGGCGGCGTCAACGGCGCCAAGATCGTGCCGGTGATCGAGGATCCCGCCTCCGATCCCGCTACCTTCGCGCAGAAGGCGCGCAAACTGGTGGTCGGCGACCGCTGCGTCAGCGTCTTCGGCTCCTATACCTCGGCGAGCCGCAAGGCGGTGCTGCCGGTGTTCGAGAAGTACAACAATCTCTACTGGTACCCGACGCTCTACGAGGGCCGCGAGTGCTCGAAGAACGTCATCTACACCGGCGCCGTGCCGAACCAGCAGCAGAAGGATTTCGTGCCCTGGCTGGTGAAGAACTTCGGCAAGAAATTCTATCTCATCGGCTCCAACTACATCTATCCCAAGGAAGAGAACAACGTCTGCAAGATCCTGCTGAAGCGGCTCGGCGGCGAAGTCGTCGGCGAGGAATACGTGCCGCTCGGCCATTCCGAGTTCAGCTCGGTGATCAGCAAGTTCAAGGAGACGCAGCCCAACGTCATCTTCTCGACGGTGGTCGGCGATTCCGTGGTGGCGCTGCACCGGCAGTACAAGGCCGCCGGCCTCGACCCCAAGACGATGCCGATGGCGAGCCTCACCACCTCCGAGGAGGAGATCGCGGCCATGGGCGGCGAGTTCGCCGCCGGGCACTTCACCTCGGCGCCCTATTTCATGTCCTACGATTCGCCCGAGAACCACAAGTTCGTCGAGGCGTTCCAGAAGCGCTGGGGCAAGGACAAGACGACCAACTTCGTCTCCGAGCCCGCCTACTTCCAGGTTCATCTCTTCAAGCAGGCGGTGGAGAAACTCGGCAAGAAGGAGCTCGCGCCGCCGGCCATTCGCGAGGCGGCCTGGGGCCAGGAATACAAGGCCCCCGAAGGTCTGGTGAAGATCGATCCCGACAACGCGCACACCTATCTCTGGCCGAAGATCGGCGAAGCGCAGACGAACGGCCAGTTCAAGATCATCGAACAGTCGAAGGAGTGGGTGAAGCCCCTGCCCTACTGGGCCTATCCGGGCCAGGTCTGCACCCCGGAGGGGCTGCAGCAGAAGAAGGTCTAGCGGCTGTCGCGGAGTTGAAGGCATGGGCGAGCGCCGGCGACGGCGCCCGCCCAGGCCGGGACGAGTTTTCATGAGCGCCATCATTCCCCAGATCTCGGTCGGCCTGAGCATCGCCTCGATCCTGCTGCTCATCGCGCTCGGGCTCGCGATCATCTACGGCACGATGGGCGTGATCAATCTCGCGCATGGCGAGTTCGTCATGCTCGGCGCCTATGCCGTCTGGTTCCTGCAGACCTATCTCGGGCTCGGGCTGATCGCCTGCCTCGTTTTCGTCTTCCTGTTCGTGGGTTTCGTCGGCTGGGTGGTCGAGCTGACGCTCATCCGCCGGCTCTACGATCGCCCGCTCGACACCATCCTCGCCACCTGGGGCGTCGGGGTCATCCTGCAGCAGGCGGTGCGGCTCGGCGCCGGCGCCGAGCTGCGCTATGTCAAAATGCCGGATTTCCTGGTCAATCCGGTGCACCTCTGGATCTATGACGAATCCGCCTACCGCATCTTCATCTTCGTGCTCGCGGTGCTGCTGCTGCTGGCGACATATCTCCTCATCTTCCGCACCGAGTTCGGCCTCCGGCTGCGCGCCGTGACGCAGAACCGCGACGTCGCGCGCTGCTTCGGCATCAATGCCGCGCGCATCTATTCGCTGACGTTCGCTTACGGTGCGGGGCTCGCCGGCGTCGCCGGCGCGCTGGTCTCGCCGCTCAAGAGCGTCTCGCCGGACATGGGCACGAACTATGTCGTCGATGCCTTCATGGTGGTGGTGGTGGGCGGCGTGCAGAGCCTGCTCGGCACGGTCGCCAGCGCCTACCTGATCGGCCAGGCGAACGGCCTCCTCGCCTTTCTCAGCAACGACACCATGGCGAAAGCGGTGGTCTTCCTCGGCATGGTGGTGCTCATCCGCGTCTTTCCGCAGGGGCTCTTCGCTGTGCGGGTGCGCCGGTCATGATCCGCAACCGCGAAACCCTCCTGCGACTCCTGGGCTATGGCGTGTTCTGCGCCGCGATCCTGGTGGTGCCGCTGTTCACCGACAACGGCTACCTGCTCAACAAATTCGCGCGCTACCTGGACTTCGGCATTCTGTCATTGGCGCTGAGCCTCTCCTGGGGCTATGCCGGCATCCTCAATCTCGGCCAGGCGGTGAGCTTCGGGCTCGGCTCCTACTGCATGGCGATGGCGCTGAAGCTGCGCACCATTCCGATCCAGACCGGGGCGGGCGGGCTGCCCGACTTCATGGCCTGGAACAACGTCCATGCGCTGCCCTGGTTCTGGGTGCCGTTCCATTCCTACGCCTTCGCCATCATCGCCGGCATGGCGGTGCCGGCGGTGGTGGCCTTCCTCATCGGCTGGTTCGTGTTCCGCGCGCGGGTGAGCGGCGTCTATGTCGCGATCATCACGCTCGCCATGCTGGTCGTGATCAATCTCGTGATCATCGACCAGCAGTCCTATACCGGCGGCTTCAACGGCATCACCGACCTGACCACGCTCAAGCTGTTCGGCATCGAGTTCGACGCCTACAGCACCGCCACATACTATCTCGCGGCGATCGCGCTCTCGCTCTGCCTCTTCCTCGGGCTCGCCTTCGTCAACAGCAAGACCGGGCTCATCCTTCAGGCGATCCGCGACGACGAGACCCGCGTCTGGTATTTCGGCTACGACGTCGCGACCTACCAGAATTTCGTCTGCTGCGTTTCGGCGGCGGTCGCGGGGCTCGCCGGCATGATCTACACGCTGGTGATGGAGTTCGCTTCGCCCACCTTCCTCGCCGTGCCGATCAGCCTCTCGATCGTCATCTGGTGCGCCGTTGGCGGGCGCGCCTCGCTCGTGGGCTCGGCGCTCGGCGCCATCGTCGTCACCGGCGTCCAGGGCAGCCTCTCGGACAGCCCCGCCTTTCTCGACACCTGGATGCTGATCATGGGCGCGCTCTTCATCGCGATCGTGCTGTTCCTGCCCAACGGCCTCATCAGCCTCATCGACATGGCGCGGGGCAGACGCCGGCGCCCCTCGGCCGCGACGGCGGCCGCCGCGGTCGTCACTGTCGAGCGCGGCGAGGGCGCGCGGCGCGAGAGCACGGCCAGGTAGCGCCATGGCGGGCGAGCGCATTCTCGAGCTCAAGGACATCGCCGTGGAGTTCAGCGGCTTCAAGGCGGTGAACGGCCTCAACCTCGGTATCGAGCGCGGCGAGCTGCGCTGCCTCATCGGGCCGAACGGCGCCGGCAAGACCACGGCCCTCGACGTCATCTGCGGCAAGGTCAAGCCGAAAGCGGGCCGGATCATGCTCAAGGGCCAGGACGTGACCCGGCTTCCCGAGTACAAGCTGTCGCGCCGCGGCATCGGGCGGAAGTTCCAGGTGCCGAGCGTCTTCCGCCAGCTCAGCGTGCGCGACAATCTGGAAGTCGCTTACTGCAAGCATCTCGGCGTCTTCGCCAATCTCGTGGGCGCGAAACGCGGCGCCGAGAACGACGGGCTCGAGAAGCTCGCCGAGCTGGTGGGGCTCGCCGACCTCCTCGACCAGCCGGCGGGGTATCTCTCGCATGGCCAGACGCAATGGCTCGAGATCGCGCTGCTGCTCGCCCAGGACAGCGAGGTCATCCTGCTCGACGAGCCGACCGCCGGCATGACGGCGCAGGAGACCATGCACACGGCGAAGATCTTCAACGCGCTGCGCGGCCGCCACACCCTGCTGGTGGTCGAGCACGACATGGCCTTCGTGCGCGAGATCTCCGACGTCATCACCGTCATGCACCAGGGCAAGGTGCTGGCCGAGGGGCGCGCCGCCGAGGTGCAGCGCGATCCCGCGGTGCGCGAGGCCTATCTCGGCAGCGGAGGCATCGCGGATGCTTGAGATGCAGGACATCGCCTCCTACTACGGCAACACACCGGTGCTGCAGAACGTCTCGATGAGCGTGCGCGAGGGCGAGTTCCTGGCCGTGCTCGGCCGCAACGGCGTCGGCAAGACGACGCTGCTGAAGACGGTGATGGGCCTCACCGACCGCACCGAGGGCCGCATCGTGCTCGACGGCAAGGACATCACCGCGGCACCGACCCATGAGCGCTCGCTGCACGGCCTCGGCTACGTGCCGCAGGGGCGCGGCATCATCCCGCGCTTCACCGTGCGCGAGAACATCGTCATGGGCAGCTTTGCGCGCCGCGACGGCAAACGCGAGATCCCACCGCTCGCCTTCGAGCTCTTCCCGGTGCTGCGGGAGAGTCTCTCGCGCATGGGCGGCGTGCTCTCCGGCGGCCAGCAGCAGCAGCTCGCGATCGCCCGCGCGCTCGCCGCCAAGCCGCGCATCATTCTGCTCGACGAGCCGACCGAGGGCATTCAGCCCAACATCGTCGAGCAGATCGAGCAGGCGATCCTGCGGCTCAATCAGCAGCACGGCATCACCGTCATCCTGGTCGAGCAGAACGTCCGCTTCGCGCGCCGCGCGGCACAGCGCTTCGTCATCATGGAGAAAGGGAGGATCGCGGCCGAGGGCGCCGTGGAAAAGCTCACGGACGAGTTGGTGCACCGTCACATGGCGGTGTGAGGTCATTTGGCGACAGCAAAGGGAGGTCTCAATGCTACACGGCGATATCTCGAGCAGCAACGACACGGTCGGCGTGGCGGTCGTCAACTACAAGATGCCGCGACTCCATACCAGGCAGGAGGTGCTGGCGAACGCGCGCAAGATCGCGGACATGATCCTGGGCATGAAGGTGGGGCTGCCCGGCATGGATCTTGTGATCTTTCCGGAGTACAGCACCCACGGCATCATGTACGACCAGAAGGAGATGTACGAGACCGCGTCCAGCGTCCCCGGCGACGAGACGCAGATCTTCGCCGAGGCGTGCCGCAAGGCGAAGGTCTGGGGCGTGTTCTCGCTCACCGGCGAGCGCCACGAGGAGCATCCCAAGAAGGCGCCCTACAACACGCTCATCCTGATGAACGACAAGGGCGAGATCGTTCAGAAATACCGCAAGATCATGCCGTGGGTCCCGATCGAGGGCTGGTATCCCGGCAACTGCACCTATGTCTCCGAGGGGCCGAAGGGCCTCAAGGTCAGCCTCATCATCTGCGATGACGGCAATTATCCCGAGATCTGGCGTGACTGCGCCATGAAGGGCGCCGAGCTCATCGTGCGCTGCCAGGGCTACATGTACCCGGCCAAGGACCAGCAGGTGCTCATGGCGAAGGCGATGGCCTGGGCCAACAACGTCTATGTCGCGGTGGCCAACGCCGCGGGATTCGACGGCGTCTATTCCTATTTCGGCCATTCCGCGATCATCGGCTTCGACGGCCGGACGCTCGGCGAGTGCGGCGAGGAGGATTACGGCATCCAGTACGCGCAGCTCTCGAAGTCGCTCATCCGCGACGCGCGCAGGAACATGCAGTCGGAGAACCATCTCTTCAAGCTGCTTCACCGCGGCTACACCGGCAAGATCAACTCCCGCGAGGATGTCCGCGGCGAGGCAGTGTGCCCGTACGACTTCTACCAGAAATGGATCAGCGATCCCGAAGGCACGCGCAGCATGGTCGAGGCGCTCACGCGCCCGACCGTCGGCACCGAGGAATGCCCGATCGAAGGCATCCCGAACGAGGCGGCGGCGAGACATCGCTGAGAGCTCACCCGCTCGCGCTCGCGTCACGAGAAAGGCGGTTCACCACGGAGGCACGGAGAGCACGGAGCAGGAAAAGCGCACCCGCAAATTTCCTCTCCATGTCCTCCGTGTCTCGGGGGTGACGACCCACAGGGGAGGAAAGGAGGGGCATGACTCTGGACGCCTACCGCATCGGCGAGGAGCCCTATTACCGCGCGGCCGCGGCGGAGGTGGCGCTCTTCGACGCCGCCTATGCCAACCGCATGCCGATGATGCTCAAGGGGCCGACGGGATGCGGCAAGACGCGCTTCATCGAGCATATGGCCTGGCGCTTGCGGCGCCCGCTGGTCACCGTCGCCTGCCACGAGGACATGACCGCCTCCGATCTCGTCGGGCGCTTCCTGCTCGACGCCGAGGGCACGGTCTGGCATGACGGCCCGCTGACGCTGGCGGTGCGCCACGGCGCCATCTGCTATCTCGACGAGATCGTCGAGGCGCGGCAGGACACGACGGTGGTGATCCACCCGCTGACCGACGACCGCCGCATCCTGCCGCTCGAGAAGAAGGGCGAGCTGGTCCGCGCGCATCCCGATTTCCAGCTGGTCATCTCCTACAACCCCGGCTACCAGAGCGTGCTCAAGGACCTGAAGGAGTCGACGAAGCAGCGCTTCGGCGCCATCGTCTTCGGCTATCCGCGCGCCGAGCTCGAGGCCGAGATCGTGGCGCACGAGGCCGGCATCGACCGCGCCGCAGCCGCGCGGCTGGTGATGATCGCCGAGCGCTCGCGCAACCTCCGGGGCCACGGCCTCGACGAGGGCGCCTCGACGCGCATGCTGATCCAGGCGGGCCGGCTGATGGCCGAGGGCATCCCGCTCGCGGCCGCCTGCCAGGTGGCGCTGGTGCTGCCCATCACCGACGACGAGGACATCCGCGGGGCGCTGACGGCGGCGATTGCCGCCTGCGCGTGAGGGCTGTGGCGCGCGCGGCCGACGATCTGCACTTCGCCGATGTCGAGCGCCATCTCAAAGCGTATGGCAGGGCGCTTTGGCGCCTTCAGGCGCGGCTGCGTTCCGTGTCGGGCGACGCCGGCGACCCGCCGCGGCGGGCGAGCTTCGCCGGCGGCATCCTGCGGCTGCCGGACTCCTTCCGCGGCTATTCCGGCGGCAGCGCCGCCGCGCTCTACCGCGCGGCGCTCGCCCATCTCGCCGCGCACTGTCAGTTCGGCGGCGCCCGCTTCCCGGTCGGCAGTCTGAAGCCGGTGCAGGTGGCGCTGGTCTCGCTGATCGAGGATGCGCGGGTGGAGCAGCTCGCGATGCGCGTCTATCCTGGCCTGCGCCAGCTGTGGCAGCCCTTCCATGTCGCGGTGGCCGACGGCGCGATCACCGCGCCCGCACTCATGGCGCGGCTCGCCCGCGCGCTCATCGATCCCGGCTATGAGGATGCGAATGGCTGGGTGGCGAAGGGGCGCGCGCTGTTCTTCGCGGCCGAGCCGCAATGGGCGGATCCCGGCGTCAGCCGCGGCATCGGCGGGCTCCTGGGCAATGATCTCGGCCAGATGCGCGCGCAATTCAACGCCAAGACCTATGTCGTCGAACCGCCCTACCGCGACGACCATCAAGGGCTCTGGGATTTCGCGGCCGCGGCGCAAACGAGCGCGGCCGAGGCGCTGGTCGAGAGCGTGCGCCGGGAGCAGGCCGAGACCGGGGAAACCGAGCGCGAGGCGCCGGACGCCCCCGAGACCGAGGCCACGGGCCGCGCGGCGCCCGTCACCGCCGAGGCCGAGATCGGTCTCCCGGTGGCACGCTATCCCGAATGGGATTTCCTCATCGCGCGCGACCGGGCCGAATGGACGACGCTCGTCGAATATGCCGCGCTCGAAGGACCGGCGGGGCGGATCGACGAGATCCTCGAGCGCCATCCCGAGACCATGCATCGCATCACCGGGCTCGTCCGCGCCGCCCGCGTGAGCCGTCCGCTCCGACTGCGCCGCCAGCCGGAAGGCGACCGGCTCGATCTCGATGCCTCTATCGATGCGGCGATCGAGCTGCGTCTGCGCGGCAGCCCCGATCCCAAGGTCTATGCCCGGCTCGAGCGGCGCTGGCGCGACCTCTCGGTGCTCCTGCTGCTCGATGCCTCGCAGTCGACCAACGACCTCGTGCGTGGCGCCGGCAAGAGCGTGCTCGAGCTCGAGCGCGAGGCGGCGACACTCCTCGCCCACGCCATGACCGGGGTCGGCGATCCCTTCGCCATCCACGCCTTCTGCTCGGACACCCGGGCCGACGTGCGCTATTACCGGATCAAGGATTTCGCCGGCGCCTATGACGGCGCGGCGCGGCGGCGGCTCGCCGGCCTCGCCGGCCGCTTCTCGACGCGCATGGGCGCGGCGCTGCGCCACGCCGGACGCGAGCTGGCGGCCCAGATGTCCTATCGCCGCCTGCTGCTGATGATCAGCGACGGCGAGCCCTCCGACGTCGATGTCGGCGACCGCCGCTATCTCGTCGAGGACGCGCGCCGCGCCGTGATGGGCCTCAGCCATGTCGGCGTCGATGTGTTCTGCGTCGCCCTTGACGCCGGCGGCGACAGCTATCTCACGCGTATCTTCGGCCGCCGCAACGTGCTCCAGCTCGACCGGATCGAGCGCCTGCCGGAGAAGCTGCCGATGCTCTACTTCCGCTTGGCGCGCTAGCCGCGCGGCAGGTCGCCGTAGCGGACCAGCTCGATGCCGCCTTCCTCGATGGCGGCGCGCAGCCGCGGGCTGAGCAGCGCCGCCAGCTCCTCGACCGGGCGATAGCGCGGCATGGTGCGCAGCAGCGGCGGCGTCTGCGCCACGGCCGGGTGGCAATAGAGCTCGCTGGTGCCGCCCGGCAGCGCGGCGACGAGGCGCAGCATCCGCTCCTCGGTCATCGCGCCGGTCCAGGCGAGGCCGAAGAGGTGGTCGTTGAGCACCAGGCCGGCGCGGCGCAGCCGGCGACGCAGCAGGAGGATCCACGGCCGATAGAGCGGCGGGCGGAAGCGCCCACCCTCCGCCGCCACGGCGCGGCGCAACACAGATATCGGCTCGTCGGGAACGCGCATGGCGCCGAGGCCGAACTCGCGCCCGACGGCGAGGATCAGCTCCGCGACGGTCGGGTGGAGGTGCATGTGGCGATGCGCGTTGACGTGATCGAGCGCGAGGCCGGTCGCGCGAAAGGCGGCGAACTGCGCATGGATCTCGGCGGCGAGCTGGCGGCGCGCG
>DASQSR010000098.1:0-2845 GCA_035642295.1 Allostellaceae bacterium
GCCCTCCATGCGGGCGAAGCCGGTGATGATGTTGCGGGCGTAGCTCGGCTGCAGCTCGAAGAAGTCGCCCTCGTCGACGATCTTCTCGATCAGCTCCTTCATGTCGTAGGGCTTGTTAGGATTGGCCGGGATCAGCGTGTCGAGCGAGAACTCCTCCCGCTCGGGCACATCCCAGCTCGGCCGGAACGGCGGCTTCTCGCGGTTCGACGCCGGCAGGAAATCGAGGAAGCGGCGCAGCTGCAGCAGCGCTTCGACATCGTTCTCGAAGGCGAGGTCGGCGACCCCCGAGCGGGCGGTGTGGGTGAGGGCGCCGCCCAGCTCCTCTTGCGTCACCGTCTCGTGGGTCACCGTCTTCACCACGTCGGGTCCGGTGACGAACATGTAGGAGCTGTCCTTCACCATGAAGATGAAGTCGGTCATCGCCGGCGAGTAGACGGCGCCGCCGGCGCACGGCCCCATGATCAGCGACAGCTGCGGCACCACGCCCGAGGCGAGCACGTTGCGCTGGAACACTTCGGCATAGCCGGCGAGCGAGGCGACGCCTTCCTGGATGCGCGCGCCGCCGCTGTCGTTGAGCCCGACGATCGGTGCGCCGACCTGCAGCGCCTGGTCCATCACCTTGCAGATCTTCTCGGCATGCGCCTCGGAGAGCGCGCCGCCGAACACGGTGAAATCCTGGCTGAAGGCGAAGACAAGGCGCCCGTTCACCGTGCCATAGCCGGTGACGACGCCGTCGCCCGGGATCTTCTGTCCCGCCATGCCGAAATCCGTCGAGCGATGCTCGACGAACATGTCCCATTCCTCGAAGGAGCCGGGATCGAACAGCAGCTCGAGGCGCTCGCGCGCCGACAGCTTGCCCTTGGCATGCTGCGCCTCGACACGTCGCTCGCCGCCGCCGGCGCGCGCCGCCGCGCGCTTTTCCTCGAGCTGGCGAAGAATCTCCTGCATGACGCGCTCTCTGCCCCCGCGCAATGGGGGGAAATACCACCTGCCGGGCACGGGCGCCAGTCCTGGGCCTTTGGGGCAGGGGTTAGCGGCCGCCGACGCTCCCCGGCACGTCCTGCCCCTGCCGCAGCAGCCCGATGAAGCGGTGCGCCAGCGCCATGTCGTCCTTGAGCGCGGCGCGGCGCTGGGTCTGCTCGCCATCCTCGCCCCATTGCTCGATCTCGAAGCTCTCGTCGAGCTGCGCCGCGGCGAAGGCGCCTTCGACATCGAGCCGCCCTTCGATCAGCGCCAGCGCCACCACCAGCGAGCCGGCGGCGCTGGTGGCGAGGTGGAGGGCCGCCAGCTCCAGGCTGTGATAGCTCTCGACGGCGGCGGCGAAGGCGCGCAGCGTCGCCGCGCTCTGCCGGATCGGCACCACGCCGGCCGTCACCTCGAGCGGCGCGTCATAGCGCAGCGTTGCCCAGTCGATCAGCGGCTGCCAGGTCTGCTGCTGGCGCTGCGCCATCGCCGGCGGGTGGGTGGCACGGTAGCAGACGAGGTCGGTGCTGGCGTAGTTCGCGACTTCCGCCACCACCGCATCGCGCCGCGTCGTCACCAGGTCGATGGCGCTGCTGACGAGGCGCGTCAGCGGCAGGTCGTCCAGCTTCATCTCGCCGCCCTGGTCCCGCCATTCCGCGGCGATCGCTTCGGCGAGCGCCCGGCTCGGCACTTCGAGCGGCGCCTTCGCCGGAGTACGCAGCAGCTTGCCGTCGAGATTGACGGCAAAGCCCGCCGCCGCGGGCACGATGCTGACCTCCTGGTAGAAGCGCTTCATCGTCTCGTCGCCAGCCCGGCAAAGGGATCGGCCTCCTCGGCTTCGTCGAAGCCGAAGAAGCGGAAGGTCTCCTTCAGGTGCGGCGGCAGCGGCGCGGCCACCACCAGCCGCCCGCCGGCGGGATGCGGCAGTGCCAGCGCCCGGGCGTGGAGATGGAGCTTGCGCGCATTCGGCACGCCCGAGGGATGCGCCGCCGCGCCGCCATATTTGCCGTCGCCGAGGATCGGCGTTCCCAGCGTCACGCAATGCGCGCGCAGCTGGTGGGTGCGGCCGGTGACCGGCTCGAGCGCGAGCCAGGCGAGCTTGTCGCCGGCATGGGAGACGGTGCGGAAATAGGTGACGGCGCGCTTGCCCTCGTCTTCGTCGGGCGCGACGCGCTCGCCGGCGCGCCCCGGCAGCTTCGCCAGCGGCTGATCGATGCGGCCCTGCCGCGGCTTGGGCAGGCCGACCACGACCGCCCAGTAGACTTTCTGCGTTGCCTTGTCGCGGAACGCCCGCGCCAGCGCGGCGGCGGCGGCGGCGCTGCGCGCCAGCACCAGCACGCCGCTGGTGTCGCGGTCGAGTCGGTGGACGAGCCGCGGCCGCTCCTTGGCGCCGAAGCGCAGCGCATCCAGCATGGCATCGAGATGCCGCTCGGTATTGGTGCCGCCCTGGACGGCGAGCCCCGGCGGTTTGTCGATGACGATGACGTCGTCGTCGCGATGGAGCACGGCGCGCTCGATCATCGCGAGGTCGGCGGGCCGCGGCGCCGCTGCGGTGCGCTCGGGCGGCACGGCGAGATCGCCCAGCGGCGGGACGCGGATCACTTGCCCCGGCGCGATGCGGTCGCCCGCCTTGGCGCGGCGGCCATCGACGCGCACCTGCCCGGTGCGCAACAGCTTCTCCAGCCGGCCATGGCCGAGGCCGGGGAAATGGCGCCGGAACCAGCGGTCGAGACGAAGCTCGCCGTCATCCGCGGCAACGGGAATGGTCTGAACGGCGGTCATCGCGTGCGGCCAGGAGTCTAGCCGCCGCGATGAGCCGCCGCCAGAAGCGTCAGGCCGGGCTCAGCTCCAGTGGCCGGGGACCCACCTCCAGGCATTGCCG
>DASQSR010000099.1:0-3203 GCA_035642295.1 Allostellaceae bacterium
CGCGCGCTCACGATTCCGCCTTTCGCAGCGCGCCGGCGTCGAAGAAGCGCTGTTCGCGCAGGAAATAGGGCGCGCCCGTCTCGCCGCGGATTCCCGACCACCAACCGTCCAGCGCGATGCGGAACTGGCGGATCGAGCGCAGGCGCAGCAGATGCTCCGAGGTCTGCGCCAGGGCGAGCAGCGCCACCAGCCCCCACCAGCGGCCGAAGCGCTTGCGCGCCAGCAGCACGCGATTGCGCTCGGTGAGATAGAGGTTGAAGCGGGAACGCCCCCGCTTCTTTAACGACGAGCCCGTGGTGCCGCCGTGAACGTGCCGCACCACGGAATCGTGCGCGTAGCCGAGCTTGAAGCTGCCGCGGCGGAGGCACCAGTCGACGTCCTCGTTGTAGACGAAGAAATCGTCGTCCATGACGCCGATCGCTTCGATATAGGCGCGCGTCACGTACATGGAGGCGCCGATGATGAAGCCGATGCGCCGCTCCACCTCGGCAATATCGGGAAGCGTGTCGGCGGGCCGGTTGGTGCCGAGCAATTTCCCGCGCAGCAGCAAGCGCCGCCACTCGATGCCGCCCCAGGTCTGCACCAGCCCGCTCGCGACGAAGATCAGCCGGCTGCCGACGATGCCGTAGCCGCCTTCCTGCTGGCGCCGGACCAGCGCCGTCAGCGCATCGGGCTCGGGAAACGTGTCGGGATTGAGCACCCAGACGGCGTCCCAATCGTCGCCGGCGGCGGCAATGCAGGCATTGACGCCGCCGGCATAGCCGAGATTCCCCGGCGCCTTGAGGACGGTGACCGCCTGTCCTGATGCCGCAAAGCGGAAATCGCGATGAGGGTGCCGGCACGGCACCGCGCTCGCCTCGGCCGGCGCGATCACGTCAAGCCCGGCGAGCGCCTCCGTCGTGCGCGCGAAACCGACATCGCCGGCATTCTCGCAGATCACCACGCGGAAGCGCGGAAAGGTCGAAGCGGCGAGCGATTTGAGACAGCCGGCGAGGTACTCCGTATCGCTGGTCGAGAACGAGACGATGGCGATGGCCACCATCGGCTGCTCCTGCGGCGCCGGCAGAGGCTCAGCGATCATTCGGCGATTTCCGTTCGGCGTCGGGGGTGCGCTCACGCTGCGCCCCGCCGCGATCGCCAAGAGGAGAAAGTGCTTCGGATCTCGCTGCGTCTCTCATGGCGAAGCAGCCGACCGTCTCCCTTGCGACAGGGCAAGGCGCCTCTGACAGCAAAAAGACGGGGCAATCGAGCGGTTAAGACTGGCGCGAACTATAAAGGCGTCGCTTTCGTCGTCAATTGCGATCTGCGGCAATTCTCTCCGGGCGCGGCGGGCGACTGACACATGCGTGCAACAATGCTTTTCTAAGCTGCTTGCGACGATAGTGATTCCGCGAAGGATTCGCTCTGGTTTTCATGCGCCTAGATCATTTTGCGGGCGCCGGGGCGGCGCGAGGCGACGAGGCCTCTCATGCTCGACGCGCCTAGTCTTTCTTCCGCGACCTGGTCCGACGAAAGCTTCGCCGCGGCGTTGGGCGATCTGCTGATCGAGGCCGGGCGGCTCGACGCCAAGGCGCTGGAGCGCGCGCGGCGTCTTGCCGCGGAAGGCGGCGCGCGCCTCGATCAGGTGCTGACCCAGCTCGGCCTCGTCAGCGAGCGCAATCTCGCCGAGATGACCGCGCGGCTTCTCGGCATCGGCATCGCCGCGCCCGCCGATTACCCGGAGGCGGCGATCTTGCCGGAACGCCTGCGCGCGAAATTCCTGCGCAAGGCGCGCGCGATCCCGATCGGCCTCGCCGACGACACGCTGTCGCTGGCCATGGCCAATCCGCTCGACCGCTTCACCGCCAACGCCGTCGCCGCCGCCTCCGGCCGGCGCGTCGCGGTCAAGATCGCGGTCCCCATCGACCTCGAAGCGGCGTTCGAGCGGCTTTATGCCGAGGACGGGCGCGGGCGGGCCGATGTCGAGAGCGTGGACGGCTTTTCCGAAGGCGCGCTCGAAGACGATGTCGAGCGCCTCAAGGACCTCGCCAGCGAAGAGCCGCTCATTCGCTTCGTCAACCAGATCATCTCGCGCGCCGTCGAGGCCCGCGCCTCCGACATTCATCTCGATCCCTTCGAGGACCGCCTGCGCATCCGCTATCGCTATGACGGCGTCCTCCACGAGATCGACTCCCCGCCGCGCCGGCTTCAGGGCGCCGTCGTGTCGCGCATCAAGATCATGGCGATGCTCGACATCGCCGAGCGGCGCCTGCCGCAGGACGGCCGGATCAAGCTGGTGGTCCGCGGGCACGAGATCGACCTGCGCGTCTCGACCATCCCCTCGCTCCACGGCGAGAGCGTCGTGCTGCGCATTCTCGACCGCTCCGCCGTCAATCTCGACTTCGCCAAGCTTGGCGTCAGCGCCGATTTGCGCGAGCAGATCCAGCGCCTGCTGGAGCTGCCGAACGGCATCATGCTGGTGACCGGGCCGACCGGCAGCGGCAAGACCACGACGCTCTATACCGGTCTCCTCCACCTCAACTCGGTCTCGCGCAACATCGTCACCGTCGAGGACCCGATCGAATATCACCTCCCGGGTATCACTCAGATGCAGGTGAAGCCGCAGATCGGCCTCAATTTCGCGTCGCTGCTGCGCTCCATCCTGCGCCACGACCCCGACATCATCATGATCGGCGAGATCCGCGATCTCGAGACGGCGCAAATCGCGGTGCAGGCGGCGCTGACCGGCCATCTCGTGCTCTCGACCCTCCACACCAACAGCGCCTCGGCGACCATCGCGCGGTTGCGCGACATGGGGCTCGAGGATTATCTGCTGACGGCGACGCTCAACGCCATCCTGGCGCAGCGGCTGGTGCGGCGCCTCTACCAGGACTGCCGCCGCCCGGTCGAGGCGACGCCGGAACTGATCGAGCGCTACGAGCTCGAGCGCTTCGCCCCGGGCCGCCCCGTCATTCTCCACGAGCCCGGCGCCTGCCCCAAATGCCGCAACACCGGCTATATCGGGCGCGTTGCCATCGCCGAGCTGCTGGTTCCCGACGACAGCGTCAATCGCCTCATTCTGTCCCGCGCCGACCATGTCGCGATACAGAACGCGGCCTGCGCCGCCGGCATGCGCACGATGTACGAGAACGGAATGGGCCACGTCATCGCCGGGACGACCTCGCTGAGCGAGATCCTGCGCACCGTTCGCCTCGACGGGTAGG
>DASQSR010000100.1:0-5777 GCA_035642295.1 Allostellaceae bacterium
CATCGATCGATTGATCCCAATCCGTTGGTCGTCTCCTCTGTCTCGTTTGGGGGGAATTTCGGGGGTGACAGCGCCAGTCCGCCCCCGCCCCGCGCTTTCGCTTCCATCCAAATCGTGAATCGCACTCTAACTCTTTAATTAGAGCCGGATTCACGCTCTGCATGGGATCGCTGCGCGATTCCATGCAGAGCGATCCGGCTCTAGCGCGGCCGCATCTTGCCCTTGAGGCGGAAGACGTAGCTGATGATCTCGGCGACGGCCTTGTAGTGCTCGGGCGGGATTTCGCGGTCGAGGTCGACGGTCGCGTAGAGCGCGCGGGCCAGCGGGGGATTTTCCACCAGCGGCACGTCGTTCTCCTCGGCGACCTCGCGGATGCGCTTGGCGATGAGGTCGGCGCCCTTGGCGACGACCCTGGGCGCGCCCTTGCTGCCCATCTCGTATCTGAGCGCCACGGCAAAATGGGTGGGGTTGGTCACCACCACCGAGGCGGTCGGCACCGCCGCCATCATGCGCCGCCGCGAGCGCTCCATGCGGATCTGGCGCAGCCGCGCCTTCACCGCCGGATCGCCTTCGGCCTGCTTGTGCTCCTCCTTCACCTCCTGCTTCGACATGCGCATCTGGCGCATGAAGCTCATGCGCTGATAGCCGTAATCGACCAGCGCCAGCGCGGCGACGAGCCCCAAAACGCCGAGAAAGAGCCGCAGCATCAGGTGGTGGATCTCGCCGGCGAGCGCCCCGGCCCCGATGCTTGCCAGCATGGGAAGGCGCCCGATCTCGGGCATCAGCAGCATGGCCGCCAGCGCCATCACCGCCCCAACCTTCGCCAGGTTCTTGAGGAACTCGACCCCCGAGCGCATCGAGAACAGCCGCTGGAAGCCGGCGAGCGGCGACAGCCGCGCCAAGTCGAAGCCGAGCTTCTCGACGGCGAAGACCAGTCCGGTCTGCACCACCGAGCCGGCGATCGCCACCACGACCAGCAGCAGCAGCGGCAGGACCGCCGCCTTCGCCATCTCCCCCAGCAGCGCCCCCACCGCCTCCCACAAAACGCCGCCGCCGGCCATCAGGCTGGCCGGGTCGAGAAAGCGCGCCAGCGTCGTCATCATGCGCCCGGCGAGGCTCGGCCCCAGCAGCAGCACGATCGCGGCGCCGGCCGAGAGCATGAAGAGGTTGTTGATCTCGCGCGAGGAGATGACCTGGCCCTGCTCGCGGGCGCGGTTCAGCTTGCGCTGGGAGGGTTGCTCCGTTTTCGAGCTGTCGTCGCCGCCTTCGGCCATGACCCTGCGTCAGCCGCCGGTGAAGGTGGTGAACTCGCGCTGGAAGGCGTCGAGGAACCACTCCATTCCCGCGGACAGCACGAACACGAGAACGACGAGCCCGCCGAGGATCTGCGCCGGCATGGTGACGAACATGATCTGGAGCTGCGGCACCAGCCGGCCGACAATGCCGAGCGCGACGTAGAACATCAGCCCGAGCACGATGAACGGCGCCGCCATCCCGAAACCGATGGCGAAGGCGCCGGCGACGCTGCGCGTGATCATCTCGGAGAGATCGCCGAGCGGCGGCATCACGCCGGGCGCAAACACGTCGTAGCTGTCGACCAGCGAGCGCAGCAGCATGTGGTGAAGATCGGTGAGAAAGATGAGGAGCACGCCGAGGATGCTGTAGAGCGTGCTGGTCAGCGGGCTGGTCGACCCCGCCATCGGGTTGAACATCTGCGCCGCCGAGAGGCCGAGCTGGAAGGAGACGATGGTGCCGGCGATGTCGAGCGCGGCGAGCAGGATGCGCGAGACACTGCCGAGGAAGAGGCCGATCACCACCTCGCTGCCGACCATGCCGGCGAGCTTGACCGCGCCGCCGGGCAGCGGCGGCAGCAGCGGCGCGAGCAGCGGCGTCAGCAGCACGGCGATGAGGAAGGCCAGCAACAGCCGGAAGCGCCGATAGACGTAGAATTCGCCGAAGCCCGGGAGCAGCATCAGCGCCGTGCCGATGCGGGCGAAGATCAGCATGACGGCGAAGACGTTCGCCGGCAGCAGCTGCAGGAGCGTCGCCATCAGCCGGAGATGATGCGGGCGACGAGCGAATGCATGAAGGCGGTGAGCGTCTCCAGCATGAACGGCAGCAGCACCAGCAGCGACAGGAGGATGGTCAGCACCTTCGGCACGAAGGTGAGCGTCATCTCCTGGATCTGGGTCAGCGCCTGGAGAAAGGAGATGACGAGGCCGACGACCAGCGCCAGCAGCATCACCGGCCCGCCCAGCTTCAGGGCGACGACGATGGTTTCATGCGCAAGGTCGATGGCATCGGCGGGGGTCATTGCCGTCAGATCGGCATCGAGGAGATCGCCTGGTAGGCGGCGATCACCTTGTCGCGCACGGCAATCACCGTCTGCAGCGCGATCTCGGCATTGTTCACCGCCTCGGTCACCTTGGTGAGGTCGGCCTTGCCGGTGGTGACCGCGTTGAGGCTCTCCGCCTCGCCGGTCTTGAGCGCGCCGACCGCGTCGCCGGCGGCCTGCTGCAGCAGATCGGCGAAGCCGCCGCCGCCGGGCGCGGCGGAAACGGCGCCGCCGATGCGGCCGGCATTGGCGTAGGCGGCGGCGGCGCTGGCGATGCTCGCGACCATGGCTGATCCTTTCTAAGAGACGACTTGGCGGCTAAGCGACACGAGCGCTGGACTAGCGACGTGCGTCCTTCGGACAACCCGGCCGACCGCCTCGCGGTCGGCCCCGCAGGGTTCGCTCGCAAAGCGAACGAACGGGTTGTCCGCTTCGCTCGCGCTCAGGATGAGGAAGTTTCTTTGTGCCATAAAGACTGTACCTCATCCTGAGCTTGTCGAAGGACGCACGTTGGACTTGCAACTCTCCTTGTGGCACCGCTTTCCGCCGCATCAGAACGGGGCTAGCTGCGCAGCAGATCGATGGTGCGGCTGATCATGCTTTTCGCCGCCGTGATGGCGTCGACATTCGCCTGGTAGGTGCGGCTCGCCTCGCGCATGTCCATCATCTCCACCAGCGGATTGACGTTGGGCATCAGCACATAGCCCTGGGCGTCGGCGCCGGGATTGCCGGGATCGTATTTGCGCTGGAACGTCCCGCCGGCCGGCTCGATGTGCGCGACCTTGACGGTCTCGGCGCCGAGCGAGCGGTCGAGCACGCTCTTGAAGGTGACGACCTGGCGCTGATAGGGCGCGCCGCCCGGCGTCTGGGAGGTGCTGTCGGCATTGGCGAGGTTCCCGGCGATGACGCGCAGGCGCGTGCCCTGCGCATCCATGCCGGCGAAGGAAAGCTCCAGCGAGGTCTGCAAATCCATGGGTCGCCTCTCTCTACTTAGCCGCTGCTGCTGCTGCTGCCGTTGTCGAGCGCCGTCTTCAGCAGGCCGAGCTGCTGGCGGTAGAGGCTCGTCGTCAGCGCGTAGTCGTTGGCGGTGTCGGAGATCTTCATCATCTGGTCGTCGAGCTCGACGGCGTTGCCGTTGGGCGAGCGCTCGTCCGCTTTCGGCGTCACGACGCGGAAATCGCCGACATCGCTGACCGGCACCAGGTGGCCGGGCTCGGTCACCGCCATGGGGAGGCGCGAGGACGCGCCCGAGACGAGCTCGGCGAAGCTTGGCGGCTTCACGTCCTTGGCGGTGTAGCCGGGGGTGTCGGCATTGGCGACGTTCTGCGCCAGCACCGATTGCCGCTCGCCGAGCCAGCTCATGCGGCGGGTGATCGCTTCAAGCAGCGGGATTTTGCCGAGGTCCATGGCCGAGAATGCTGCCTTGGTCTGATTAATAACCGGTAAAATCGCCGCTCTTTTCAGATGGTTAACAGAATTTCCCGCGGCTGGCGGCAGCGGCGGAATTGGCGAGGCGCGCCATCGCGTTACGCGCGCTCGGGCGGCCGGCAGCAACCATTAATTAAGCATGGCAGGTGCAGGATGTGCCGTCTTCGCCGTGCCGGAAGGATCCCTTGCCGCCGTCCCGCCCCTCTTCGCCCGACCGCCCGCCGATCGCCGTCGCGCTGCAGTACGACCGGCAGGAGGACAAGGTGCCGCGCGTCGTCGCCAGCGGCCGCGGCGCGCTCGCCGACCGCATCCTCGAGCTCGCCTTCGCGCATGGGATCAAGGTGCGCGAGGATGCCGATCTCGCCGAGGTTCTCGCCGCGGTCGAGATCGGCCAGCAGATTCCGCTCGCCGCCTTCGCCGCCGTCGCCGAGATTCTTTTCTATCTCTACCGCGCCAACGAGCGCCAGGCGGCGGGAGGCGCGCCATGACCGCCGCAGCACAGCTCGAAGAAATCCAAGCCGCCATCGCCGAAGCGCGGCGCGCCGTCGCCGCCGGCGCCCTGATCGAGCTCGGCGGCCTCGATGCCGCCGTCGCCGAGGCGTGCGAGGCGGCGCAAGCGGCGCCCCAAGACGAGCGCGCGGCCCTCGCCCGCGGCCTTGCCGCCCTCGCCGAAGCGCTCGACCAGCTCGCCGCCGAGATCACGCGCCAGCGCGAGGCGGCGCTGCGCCAGCGCGCCAACGACGCCTACGGCCAGGAAGGGCCGCGCTGAGCCATGGGGTTCGAGACTTATGGGCGCTTCGTGCTGGCGCTCCTCTTCGTCGTGCTGCTCATTCTCGCCTGCGCCTGGGTGGCGCGCCGGCTCGGCTTCGCCGGCCGCCTCGCCGCGGTGCGCAGCAGCCAGCGGCGCCTCGCCATCCTCGAGGTGCTGCCGCTCGACGGCAAGCGCCGCCTCGTGCTGCTGAAGCGCGACGGCGTCGAGCACCTGGTGCTGCTCGGCCAGCCGGGCGACCTCGTCATCGAACGCGGGAGTGCCGGAGACTTCTCCGGCATGATCGAGGGGGGCGCGCCGTGAGTCGCTTCTGGCGGCTCACGGCGCCTGCCGCGCTGCTCCTCTGGCTCTCCGCCGCGCCGGCGCTGGCGCAGTCGGTGACGCTCGATCTCGGCGGCGAAGGCGGCTCCAGCACCGGGCGCGTCGTCCAGCTGGTGCTGCTGCTGACGGTGCTGAGCCTCGCGCCGGCGATCCTGGTCACCGTCACCTCGTTCACCCGGATCATCGTCGTCCTGTCCTTCCTCAGGAACGCGCTCGGGCTGCAGACGACGCCGCCCAACATGGTGCTCATCAGCCTCGCGCTCTTCCTCACCGGCTTCGTCATGGCGCCGACGCTGCAGAAGTCCTACGACGACGGCATCGCGCCGCTGATCGCCGAGAAGCTGTCGGAGCAGGACGCGCTGAGCCGCGCCGCCGCGCCGTTCCACGACTTCATGACGGCGCATGTGCGCGAGCAGGATTTGCAGCTCTTCGCCGGCATGGCCAAGATCACCACGATCGCCGCGCCCAAGGACGTGCCGTTCCGCGTGCTGCTGCCCGCCTTCATGATCAGCGAGCTGCGCCGCGCCTTCGAGATCGGCTTCCTGCTGTTCCTGCCCTTCCTCATCATCGATCTCGTCGTCTCGTCGATCCTGATGTCGATGGGCATGATGATGCTGCCGCCGGCCACCATCTCGCTGCCGTTCAAGCTGATCTTCTTCGTCCTCGTCGACGGCTGGTACCTCGTCGCCGGCTCGCTGGTGCAGAGCTTCGGCGGGAGCTGACACTTCCGCCTTCCCACTCGCCTTGCCCGCGAAAGCACGTGTGAGGAAAACGCTGGGATAACGAGCGGTGCGTCCTTCGGACAACCCGGCCGACCGCTTCGCGGCCGGCCCCGGAGGGTTCGCTCGCAGAGCGAGCGAACGGGTTGTCCGCTTCGCTCGCGCTCAGGATGAGGAAGTTTCGGCTCCTCGCTGTTTGGAGTGG
>DASQSR010000101.1:0-16268 GCA_035642295.1 Allostellaceae bacterium
GAGGGCGATTTCTTCGAGCTGCAGCCGAGCTTCGCCAAGAACATCATCATCGGCTTCGCGCGGATGGAGGGCTCGACCGTCGGCGTCGTCGCCAACCAGCCGATGGTGCTCGCCGGCTGCCTCGACATCGACAGCGCGCGCAAGGCGGCGCGCTTCGTGCGCTTCTGCGACTGCTTCGGGATCCCGATCATCACTTTCGTCGACGTGCCGGGCTTCCTGCCGGGAACGGCGCAGGAATATGGCGGGATCATCAAGCACGGCGCCAAGCTGCTCTTCGCTTTCGCCGAGGCGACGGTGCCGAAGGTGACGGTGATCACGCGCAAGGCCTATGGCGGCGCCTATGACGTCATGAGCTCGAAGCATCTGCGCGGCGACGTCAACTATGCCTGGCCCTCGGCCGAGATCGCGGTGATGGGCCCCAAGGGCGCGGTCGAGATCATCTTCCGCAGCGATTTGGGCGATGCCGCCAAGATCGAGGCGCGGACCGAGGAGTATCGCGAGAAATTCGCCAACCCCTTCGTCGCCGGCAGCCGAGGCTTCATCGACGACGTGATCATGCCGCACGGCACGCGGCGCCGGCTCTGCCGCTCGCTCGCCATGCTGCGCGAGAAGCAGCTCGCCAATCCCTGGAAGAAGCACGCGAATATTCCGCTGTGACCATGTTCAAGAAGATCCTCATCGCCAATCGCGGCGAGATCGCCTGCCGGGTGATCCGCACCGCGCGCCGCATGGGCATCAAGACGGTCGCGGTCTATTCCGAGGCCGATGCCGATGCGCTGCACCGGCGCGAGGCGGACGAGGCGGTGGCGATCGGCCCGCCGCCGGCGGCGCAGAGCTATCTGCGCATCGACCGCATTCTCGAGGCCTGCCGCCAGACCGGCGCCGAGGCGGTCCATCCCGGCTATGGCTTCCTGTCGGAGAAGGCCGAGTTCGCCGGTACGCTCGCCGCGGCCGGCATCGTCTTCATCGGCCCCGAGCGGCGCGCCATCGCCGCGATGGGCGACAAGATCGAATCGAAGAAGCTCGCCAAGGAGGCCGGCGTCTCGACCGTGCCCGGCTATCTCGACGTCATCCCCAGCGCCGAGGCGGCGGTCCGGATCGCGCGCGAGGTGGGCTATCCCGTGATGATCAAGGCCTCGGCCGGCGGCGGCGGCAAGGGCATGCGCATCGCGCGCAACGATGCCGAAACGCGCGAGGGCTTCCGCTCCGCCAGCAACGAGGCGCGCTCGAGCTTCGCCGATGACCGCGTCTTCATCGAGAAATACGTCGAGGAGCCGCGCCACATCGAGATCCAGGTGCTGGGCGACGCCCACGGCCATGTCATCCATTTGGGCGAGCGCGAATGCTCGATCCAGCGGCGGCACCAGAAGGTGATCGAGGAGGCGCCGAGCCCCTTCCTCGACGCGAAGACGCGCGCGGCGATGGGCGCCGAAGCGGTGGCGCTGGCCAAGGCGGTCGGCTACCGCTCGGCCGGCACGGTCGAGTTCATCGTCGACAAGGAGCGCAACTTCTACTTCCTCGAGATGAACACCCGCCTCCAGGTCGAGCACCCCGTGACCGAGATGGTGACGGGGCTCGACCTCGTCGAATGGATGATCCGCATCGCCGCCGGCGAGCGCCTCAGCCTGAAGCAGGGCGACATCGAGCTCAGGGGCTCGGCGATCGAGGCGCGCCTCTACGCCGAGGATCCGCGGCGCAACTTCCTGCCGTCGATCGGCCGGCTGGTGCGCTATATGCCGCCCGCGGGCGAGGGCATCCGCGTCGACAGCGGCGTCTTCGAGGGCGCCGAGATCAGCCTCTATTACGACCCGATGATCGCCAAGCTCGTCGCCTATGGCGCGAGCCGAAACGAGGCGATCCAGCGCATGGGCGAGGCGCTCGACGCCTTTCACGTCCGGGGCCTCTCGCACAATGTCGCCTTCCTGGCCGCGGTGCTGCACAAGCCGCGCTTTGCCGAAGGCCGGCTCTCCACCGCGTTCATCGCCGAGGAATTCCCGCAGGGATTTGCCGGGGTCGAGCCCTCGGCAGAGGCGCTCGACCTCGCGGTGGCCGCCGCCGCCACGGCCCAGCGCATCATCGCCGAGCGCGAGGCCTCGATCAGCGGCCAGCTCAGAGGCCATGGCCGCATCGTGCCCGAGGAGTGGATCGTCGCCATCGGCGACGGGCAGCATCCCGTGCGTGCGACGCGCGAGGAAAACGCGGTGGTGGTGGCACGCGGCAATGACCGGCGGCAGCGCGTGGTGACGGCATGGCAGCCGGGGCAGGCCCTCTTCCGCGCCACCATCGACGGGGAAGCGGCGGTCTTCCAGCTCGACCGCGACGGCATCGGCTTCGTCCTGACGCGCGCGGGCGTGACGCTCGCCGCCAAGGTGCTGCCGCCGCGCGCCGCTGCGCTGCTGGCGCAGATACCGGTGAAACAGCCGCCGGACCTCTCGCGTTATCTCCTATCGCCGATGCCGGGCCTCCTGGTCTCGGTGGCGGTCGGTGAAGGCCAGGAGGTCAAGGCAGGAGAGGAGCTGGCGGTGGTCGAAGCGATGAAGATGGAGAACGTGCTGCGCGCCGAGCGCGACGGCAAGGTGGCGAAGGTGCGCGCCAAGGCCGGCGACAGCCTCGCCGTCGACCAGGTCATCCTCGAATTCGCCTGAGGCGGCGATGGCGGCACGGGCGCTCCGCCTCGTCATCACCGGCCGCGTCCAGGGCGTCGGCTTCCGCGCCTGGACCTGCCGCGAGGCGCGGCGGCGCGACCTGCGCGGCTGGGTCCGCAACCGCAGCGACGGCAGCGTCGAGGCGCTGCTCATCGGCGAGGAAGCGGCGCTCGAGGCGATGGTGGCGCTCAGCCGCGAAGGCCCGCGGCTCGCCGCGGTGCAGGAGGTTCACCAGCACCCGGCGGAGGATGACGGCTCGGCCGGCTTCGCCGAGCGGCCGACGGTTTAGCCAGCCGCTACATCAACTGGATCGTCTCGATGATCCAGGCGCGGTGGCGCCGCTCGTCGCCGAGGGCATCCTCCAGCGTCTTGCGCAGCTCGGGCGATGCGTTGCGGTGCTGGACCGCCCGTTCATAGGCGGTGTTGGTGTCGTCCTCGTTGGTCTTCATCGCCTGCAGGATGGCCTTGTCGCCGATGAGGCCGGCGAGCACGACCTTGCCCTGGGTCAAGAAGCTCTTCCTGTCGGCTTCCTTGGGCGGGGTGCCGCCGAGACCGGCAAGGGCGTCGCCGAGCTCCTCGATGTGGCGAAGGTGATCGCGCCGGAAGCCCGCCAGCGCCGAGCGGTGGCTCGCATTGCCGAGACGCTCGATCGCGGCCTTGTAGGCGAGAACCGCGTCGTGATCGAGCTGGATCAGGTCGGCAAGCAAGGCCTCGAGCCGATCCTCGGTGCCCACGGTGGTGGCCATGTCGTCGTCTCTCCGAAAGGAATGAACGCCATGGGCCAACGCCCCCGCCGCGGCAACGGCACCGCGCGCAGCCGCCGATTGCGCGGCGCCCGGCGCCGCGCCACGGCGCGCATCGCTCAGCCTGCGACCAACTTGCGATAGAGATGCCAGGTGGCGTGGCCGAGCACCGGCATGACGACGATGAGGCCGAGGAAGAGCGGAAGGCTGCCGAGCACCAGCCCGCCGGCAACGATGAGGCCCCAGAGCGCCAGCGGCACCGGGTTGGCGACGAAAGCGCTCACCGAGGTCCACACCGCCCGGCCGAGCGTCACGTCGCGGTCGATGAGCAGCGGGAAGGACACCGTGCCGATCGCCAGCACCAGCACGGCAAAGAGGAAGCCGATGCCGATGCCGAGGGCGATCAGCGACCAGCCGGCACCGGTGGTGAAAACCTCCCCGAGAAACGCGGCGAGCGAGGCCGGCGGCTTCAGCCCGAAGGTGGCGAAGTAGATCGCCTGCGCCACCGCCAGCCACAGCAGGAAGATCACGACCAGCAGCAGGCCCAGCACCGCGATCTTGCCGAAGGCGGGCGAGCCGACGACGCCGAAGGCATCGGGCCAGGCCGTGTGCGTGCCGAGCTCCCGCCGCCGGCTCATCTCGTAGAGCCCGAGCGCGGCGAAGGGGCCGACAAGCGCGAAGCCGGACGCCAGCGGGAAGAGCAGCGGCACCATGCCATAGCCGAAGGCGAGCCGCCCCAGCACCAGGCCGAGAACCGGATAGACCACGCAGAGAAAGATCACGTCGGTGCGGAAGACGCGGAAATCGTCGAGGCCGCGGGCGAGGGCGTCGCCGAGATCGGCGATGGCAATGCGGCGGATGGTGAGCGGCGGCGAGCGCACATCCTCGCCCGTCTCGCCGATCGCCTGCCCGACCGACCCGACCGCCAACCCCGCGAGCCGAATCTGATCCAACCCCCATTCGATGGGGTTGCGGATGGTCGTCGTCATAGGTTGCTCCTCCCGAACCAGAGGTCCGAGGGCCGCGACCCGCTCTCGTGTCCCAGCACCCGATCTGGCCGCTAGCCACGAGAGAGCCGCGAGCCGCCGTTCCCGCAATGATACACAATCGGGCAGGACGAGTCCCCGCTCCTGTCGATGGACCTCGAGAATGGGTTAATGTCGGTTAACGGCTGTGCGTATCGGCGGCACGCGCTTATTCTCCGGGTTCCCGCTTTCGCGGGAACGGTGGCACGGTTATTCACGCAGCACGTTTTTGGAGTCGCATCTCCCTCATCCCGACGCCCTCCCCGATGGCCGAAACCCAGCTGCATCTCCTGAAAAGCCGGCGCTTCCTGCCGCTCTTCGTCACCCAGTTCCTGGGCGCGGTGAACGACAACCTGCTGAAGACGGCGCTGGTAACGCTGGTGACCTATCGCGCCTTCACCGACCCGACCACGACCAAGATCGTCGTCGCCATCGCCACCGCCACCTTCATCGCGCCCTATTTCCTGGCTTCGGCGACGGCGGGGCAGCTCGCCGACAAGTTCGAGAAGGCCGGGCTGGTGCGCTACGTCAAGCTCTGGGAAATCGGCGTCATGCTGCTCGCCGTCGCCGGCTTCGCGCTGGGCGGCGAGGCCTTCGTCTATTTCGAACTCGCCGTCCTCTTCCTGCTCGGCGTCCAGGCGACGTTCTTCGGCCCGGTCAAATACGGCATCCTGCCGGACCTGCTGGCGCCGGAAGAGCTGATGGGCGGCAATGCGCTCATCGAGGCGGGCACGTTTCTCGCCATCCTGCTCGGCACCATCGCCGGCGGGCTGCTGATCCTGGCGCCGGGCGGCGAGACCATCGTCTCGGCGGCGCTCCTCGCCATTGCGGTCGGCGGCTGGGGGGCGAGCCGTTTCATTCCGCGCGCCGGCCGCGCCGCGCCTGAGCTGCGCATCAACCCCAACATCTGGGCCGAGACGATGGCGATCCTGCGCTTTGCCGGCGAGCGGCGGGAGCTGCGTCTTGCCATCCTCGCCATCTCGTGGTTCTGGCTGGTGGGCGCCATCTTCCTGTCGCAGTTTCCGACCTACGCCAAAGGCACGCTCGGCGCCGATGCCAGCGTCGAGACGCTGTTCCTCGCCATGTTCTCGGTCGGCATCGGCGCCGGCGCCGTGCTCTGCGGCCGGCTGCTGCGCGGCGAGGTGAGCGCGCGCCTGGCGCCGCTGGGCGCGCTCGGCATGTGCCTTTTCGCCATCGACCTCTATGCCGCGAGCAGCGGCCCTGCCGGCGGCAGCGGCGGCGCGCTGATCGGCGTCGGCGGCTTCCTCGCCCGCCCGGCGAATTGGCGGATCACCGGCGATCTCTTCATGATCGCGCTGTCGGGCGGGCTCTTCACCGTGCCGCTCTATGCGCTGCTGCAGGCGCGGTCGGAGGAGAGCCACCGCTCGCGCGTCGTCGCCGCCAACAACGTGCTGAACGCGCTGTTCATCGTCGCCTCGGGCGCGGTGAGCGCGGTCATGCTCAAGCTCGGCCTCTCGGTCCCGGCGGTGTTTCTGGTGTTCGGCATCCTCAACGCGGCGGCGGCGGTCTTCGTCCTCAGCCTCGCGCCCGAGGTCATCGTCAAGGGGCTGCTCGCCGCGCTCCTCCGCCTCCTCTATCGCGTCGAGGTGAGCGGACGCGAGAACTACGACAAGGCGGGCGCGCGGGCGGTGATCATCGCCAACCACCTCTCCTTCATCGACGGCGTCCTGCTCGCCGCGTTCCTGCCGGGGCGACCCGCCTTCGCCATCGACACGCGCCGCGCCGCCGCCTGGTGGATCAAGCCCTTTCTCGGCTTCGTCGATGCCGTGCCGATCGACCCGGCGAAGCCGTTCGCGGCCAAGATCCTGATCCGCGCCGTCGAGCAGGGGCGGCGCTGCGTCATCTTTCCCGAAGGGCGCATCACCGTCACCGGCGCGCTGATGAAGATCCATGAAGGCCCGGCGATGATCGCCGACAAGGCCCACGCGGCGCTGCTGCCGGTGCGGCTCAACGGCCCGCAATTCACCCGCTTCTCGCGCCTTAAGGGAAAGCTGCGCCGGCGCTCCTTTCCCAAGGTGACCATCGCCATCGAGGAGCCGCGGGAGATCCGCCTGCCGCCCGAGATCAAGGGGCGGCGGCGGCGCCACGAGATCGGCCGCCGGCTCTACGACGTGATGTCGGCGATGATGTTCGCCACCGCCGATATCGACCAGACGCTGTTCGCAGCGCTGCTCGAGGCGCGCGCGGTGCATGGCTCGGCTTACCCCGTGATCGAGGACATCGAGCGCCGGCCGCTGAGCTACGAGCGATTGATCGCCGGCAGCTTCGTGCTGGCCCGGCGGCTCAAATCGCTTGCGGCGCCGGGCGAGCGGGTCGGATTGCTGCTGCCCAATGCCGCGGCCACGGCGGCGAGCTTCTTTGCCCTCCACGCCGCCGGCGCGGTGCCGGCGATGCTCAACTATTCGGCCGGCGCCGGCGCGATGGCGAGCGCCTGCCGCCTCGCCGATATCCGCACCATCATCACCTCGCGCCGCTTCGTCGAGCGGGCCCGGCTCGAGCCGGCGGTGGCGACGCTCGGCAGCGAGCGGCGCATCCTCTTCCTCGAGGACATGCGCGCGACCATCGGCGTCATCGAGCGCCTGTCAGGCCTCGTCCGCGCGCGGTTTGCGCGCCACATCCTGCGCGGGACCCGCGCGCGGCCCGACGATCCCGCGGTGGTGCTCTTCACCTCGGGCTCGGAAGGCACGCCCAAGGGCGTCGTCCTCAGCCACCGCAACATTCTCGCCAATTGCCGGCAGATCGCGGCGCGGGTCGATTTCTCGCCGAGCGATGTCGCCTTCAACGCGCTGCCGCTGTTCCATGCCTTCGGCCTCACCGGCGGCCTGGTGCTGCCGCTGATCAACGGCGTGCGCGTCTTCCTCTACCCCTCGCCGCTCCATTACCGGATCGTGCCGATGGCGGCCTATGACACCAACGCCACCATCCTCTTCGGCACGGACACCTTCCTCGCCGGCTATGCGCGCCTCGGCAATCCCTATGATTTCTACAACGTCCGCTATGTCTTCGCCGGCGCCGAGAAGGTGCGCGAGGAGACGCGGCGGCAATGGATGGAGCGGTTCGGCCTGCGCCTCCTCGAAGGCTATGGCGCGACCGAGACCTCGCCGGTGCTGGCGACCAACACGGCGATGCATTTCAAGGCCGGCACGGTCGGCCGGATGCTGCCGGGCATCGCCACACGACTCGAGCCGGTCGAAGGCCTCGAGGGCAGGCGCCTCTTCGTCTCCGGCCCCAACGTCATGCTGGGCTATCTCGATCCCGAGCGTCCGGGCGCGCTCCTGCCGCCGCCCGGCGGCTGGTACGACACCGGCGACATCGTCACGATCGACGGCGAGGGCTATCTCACCATCCTCGGCCGCGCCAAGCGCTTCGCCAAGATCGGCGGCGAGATGGTGTCGCTGGGCGCGGCGGAGGCGCTGGCCGCCGCGGTCTGGCCAGAGGCGCATCACGCCGTCATCACCCTCCCCGATCCGCGCAAGGGCGAGCAGCTTCTCCTGGTCACCGAGGCGAAGGAGGCGAGCGTCGACGCGCTGCTCGCTGCCGCCCGCCAGCGCGGCACGGCCGAAATCGCGGTGCCGCGCACCCTGCTGACGGTGCCGACGCTGCCGCTGCTCGCGACGGGAAAGCCCGACTATCTCGCGGTGCGCGGGCTGGTCGAAGGGCAAAGAAAAGGGGATGGGGCGATCAAGCGGGGATAAGGGGATTTATGTCTATCGCGCCGAAGGCGCGCTTATCCCAGTCCCCTTATCCGCCGTCATCGCCACTCCCTTCGCTTACTCACGCACTGTCGCGGTCCGGCCAGGCGGGAGCATCGTGGCCGAGCGGCACGGGCGGGCGCGCCCAGCGCGGCGGCGTCGCCTCCATGCGCGCCGCCGGCGCCAGATGGCGGATGAGGCCCATCGGCGATCGTGTCTCCTGGCTCAAGCGGATGATCTCCGCTTCGGGCAGCTCGCGCGGGAGGCCGGCGATCGCGGCAGCATCGAGCAGCCCCCAATCGCCGAGCCATCGTCCGGTGCGCGCCAGCGAGACCCGGACGCGCCAGCTTCCGCCCTCGCGCGCGCGGCGGCCGAGCGCCGCCATCGCGCCCAGGGCGAGGAGGTAGCCGCTGATGTAGTCGAGGGCCGAGACCGGCATCAGGCGCGGGCTGCCCTCGCCTTCGATCAGCGCCAGCCCGCTGGCGCTTTGGACGATGGTGTCGAAGCCGCGCCGCCCGGCCCAGGGGCCGAGCCGGCCCCAGGCGGAAAGCTCGACGGCGACGATCCCCGGCCGAAGCGCCGCCAGATGCTCGGCACCGAAGCCGCGGCGGGCGAGCGAGCCCGGGCGATAGCCCTGGACGAAGACGTCCGCGCGCCCTTCGCCGACCAGAGCGGCAAGGGTCCGCGCGTCCTCCTCGCGGCGCAGATCGAGAAAGCCCGAGAGCTTGCCGAGCCCGGTATCGATGTCCATGTCGCGCGAACTCGGCAGATGCGGCGCCGAGATCTTGAGCACATCGGCGCCGTGCTCGGCGAGCGCGCGCGCCCCGGTCGGCCCGGCGAGGACGCGCGTCAGGTCGAGAACGCGGACGCCGGACAGCGGCCGGTCGCCGGCGGGCAGCGGCTCGGGCGGCGCATCGCCGATCCGCTCGATCTCGAGCAGCGGCAGGCCGGCGACGGCGGCGGCCTGCGGATGGCGCTGCCAGTCGCCGGCGCTGCGCACCTGCGCGGCGCAGCCGCCGCCCGCGTGGACCGCGTCCTCGAGCGCGAGCCCCTCCCAGCGCGCGACCGCGGCCGCGACGCTCTCGCGCATGGCGTTGGCATCGAGGCCGAGGACGGCAAGCGCCGCCGCGCGATGGTTGGGGAAATTGCAATGCAGCATGACCCAGCCGCCGTCGCGCGTCCGGTGGAAGCCGCTGACGGGATCGAAAATGTCGCGCGGCGGGGCGCCGTCGATGCGGAGGTGGCGGCTGCTGCGCAAGGCGGCGGCGGCGGTGCGGAGGTCGACGGCGATCCCCTGGCGCTTGCCGCCGGGGCGAAGCGCCCAGAGCTCGGCGGCGGCAAGGGCGGCCGCGGCGATCGCCGCTGCGCCGGCCTTGCCAATGCGGAAGCGGGTCGCCAGCACCGGGTCGTCGCCGGTGAAGACAACGGTCTCGGCCACGGCTCCGGGGAGGCCGGCAAGACGCAGCAGCTCGGCAAGGGCGGCGTAGGGCATGGCGTCCGCGCCAGCCTACACCCGTCGCTCGGAGCTGTGCAAAAGGGTACGCTTTCTGAAATTCATCACCGCCCCCACCTCACCCTCCCGCCGCTGACGCGGCGGGTCCCTCCCTCTCCGCTCCATTGGGGCGGAGAGGGACAACCCGGCCGGTCGCTTCGCGACCGGCCCCGAAGGGTTCGATCGCAAAGCGATCGAACGGGTTGTCGGTGAGGTGGGGAGGCCGCCTTACGTGACTTGGCCCAGTACTCCCGGACTCAGGCGGCTGCGTCTTCCTCGGTCTCTTCGGTCTGGACGGGGCCGCTGTCCTGGCCCTTGGCGTCGACGTCGCGGTCGACGAGCTCGATCACGGCCATGGCCGCGGCGTCGCCATAGCGGAACCCCGCCTTGAGCACGCGGGTATAGCCGCCGGGGCGGGTCTTGTAGCGCTCGGCGAGGGTGGTCATCACCTTGTCGGCGAGCTTCGGGTCCTGCAGCGTCGCGATGAGCTGGCGCCGCGCATGGAGGCCGCCGCGCTTGCCGAGCGTGATCAGCCGCTCGACCACCGGGCGCAGATCCTTGGCCTTGGGCAGGGTGGTGGTGATCTGCTCATGCTTCAGCAGCGCATGGCAGAGATTGTCGAACATGGCCTTGCGGTGGCCGGAGGTGCGGCTGAAGCTGCGGCCGCGCAGACGATGGCGCATGTTGAAACTCTCCCCGCGCTCAATATGGCTCTTCGAGGCGCTTGGCGAGCTCCTCGATGTTCTCGGGCGGCCAGTTCGGGATCTCCATGCCGAGATGGAGCCCCATCTGCGCCAGCACCTCCTTGATCTCGTTCAGCGACTTGCGGCCGAAGTTCGGCGTCCGCAGCATCTCCGCCTCGGTCTTCTGCACGAGGTCGCCGATATAGACGATATTGTCGTTCTTGAGGCAGTTGGCCGAGCGCACCGACAGCTCGAGCTCGTCCACCTTGCGCAGCAGGTTCTTGTTGAAGGGCAGCTCGTGCGCCGGCGCCTCTTCGCTGGCGGCGCGCGGCTCCTCGAAATTGATGAAGAGCTGCAGCTGGTCCTGGAGAATGCGGGCGCCGAGCGCCACGGCGTCCTCGGGGGTCACCGCGCCGTTGGTCTCGATGCGCATGGAGAGCTTGTCGTAGTCGGTGACCTGGCCGACGCGGGTGTTGTCGACGCGGTAGCTGATCTTGCGCACCGGGCTGAACAGCGCGTCGACCGGGATGAGGCCGATGGGCGCGTCCTCGGGCCGGTTCTGCGTCGCCGGGACGTAGCCCTTGCCGGTCTCGACGGTGAATTCCATGCTGATCTTGGCGGCGGCATCGAGGGTGCAGATGAGCGCGTCGGGGTTCATCACCTCGATGTCGTGGCCGGTCTCGATCATGCTGGCGCGCACCTCGCCCGGGCCTTGCGCCTTGAGGCGCATGCGCTTCGGGCCTTCGCCATGCATGCGCAGCGCGATACCCTTGACGTTGAGCACGATGTCGGTGATGTCCTCGAGCACGCCCGGCAGCGACGAGAACTCGTGCAGCACGCCTTCGATCTGCATCGAGGTGATCGCCGCGCCCTGCAGCGAGGACAGCAGCACGCGGCGCAGCGCGTTGCCGAGCGTCAGGCCGAAGCCGCGCTCGAGCGGCTCGGCGACGACGGTGGCGGTGCGCGCGGGATCGTCGCCCGGCTCGATCGAGAGCTGCTTCGGTTTGATCAGCGCTTGCCAGTTTTTCTGAATCACGAGCGGAACCCTCATGTTTGGCGCGATCCCGGGATCGCCGCCGTCAATTCCGAACGCGACGGTCGCCGAACGGCGACGAGGCACGTCCAAGGAGCACGGCGCCGAAGCGCCGGCCGAAAACTCAGACCCGCCGCCGCTTGGGCGGCCGGCAGCCATTGTGCGGGATCGAGGTGACGTCGCGGATCGAGGTCACGGCGAAACCCACCGCCTGCAGCGCGCGCAGCGCCGACTCCCGTCCCGAGCCCGGCCCCTTGACCTCGATCTCGAGCGTGCGCATGCCGTGCTCCATCGCCTTGCGGCCGGCATCCTCGGCGGCAACCTGCGCGGCGTAGGGGGTCGATTTGCGCGAGCCCTTGAAGCCCATGGTCCCGGCCGACGACCAGGCGATGGTGTTGCCCTGGGCGTCGGTGATGGTGATCATCGTGTTGTTGAAGGTGGCGTTCACATGTGCGACGCCGGAGGTGATGTTCTTGCGTTCGCGACGGCGCAGACGCGGCGCTGCTGCAGGCTTCGCCATAATTCCCTTGTCCCCTTGGGCCTACTTGGTCACCGTCTTCTTGCCGGCGATCGGCCGCGCCGGCCCTTTGCGCGTGCGCGCATTGGTGTGCGTGCGCTGGCCGCGCACCGGCAGGCCCTTGCGATGGCGCAGGCCGCGATAGCAGCCGAGATCCATGAGCCGCTTGATGTTCATCGCCACCTGGCGGCGGAGGTCGCCCTCCACCGTATAGTCGCGATCGATCAGCTCGCGGATGCGCAGCACCTCGTCGTCGGTGAGCTCGTGCACGCGCCGCTGGGCCGGGATGCCGAGCCGCCCGCAGATCTTCTCTGCGGTGGTCCGGCCGATGCCATGGATGTACATGAGCCCGATCGGAACCCGCTTCTGGCTCGGGATGTTGACGCCAGCTATACGCGCCACCTGCGCTTCTCCTTAGGTGTGATCCGGCAACGGCAAATCCGCGGATAGGCCGAGGGCGCGCATTATAGGAACGCGCCGCCCAAAGTCAACCGTCCGCCATGGGGTCAAGGCCTATATAACCCCTATCCCGATTTTTGCAACCGCTGCGCCCTTCGGGCCACAGTACCGTCGTTCCGAGTCAGCTCACGGCCGGCCCAGGATCGCTTCGATTTGCCGCCCGACTTCCTCGATCGAGGCCATGCCGTCGACCGGGCGGAGCAGCCCCTTCTGCCGGTAATAGGGCAGGATCGGGGCGGTCTGCCGGCGATAGGCCTCGAGCCGAGTCTTCACCGCCTCGGGCCGGTCGTCGGCGCGGCGGATGAACTCGGTCCCGCCGCAGACATCGCAGACCCCTTCCCGCTTCGGCCGGTGGAAATGGTCATGGTAGCTGGCGCCGCACGTGCCGCAGCTGAAGCGCCCGGCAATGCGGTCAATGAGCGCCGCCTCGTCCACCGTCATCTCGATCACGGCGCCGAGCTTCAGCCCTTTCTCCGCGAGCATCCGGTCGAGCGCCTCGGCCTGCGGCGCGGTGCGCGGGAAGCCGTCGAGGATGAAGCCCTTGCCGCCCTTGAGCTGGTCGATCCGGCCGGCGATGAGCTCGATCATGAGATCGTCGGACACCAGCTGACCCGCATCCATGACCGCCTGAACCTTGCGGCCCAAGGCGCTGCCGGACTTGCGCTCGGCGCGCAGCATGTCGCCGGTCGAGAGCTGGACCAGCCCGTATTTCTCCTCGAGCCGCTTCGCCTGCGTTCCCTTGCCGGCGCCTGGCGGCCCGAGCAGGATAATGTTCACCCCCGTCTCCCCCTGAGCTTCGCCTTCTTGATGAGGCCCTCGTACTGATGCGCCAGCAGATGCGAGTGGATCTGCGCCACCGTGTCCATGGTGACGCTGACCACGATCAGCAGGCTGGTGCCGCCGAAATAGAACGGCACGTTGTATTGCGAGACCAGAATCTCCGGCAGAACGCAGACCGCGGCGAGGTAGAGCGACCCGACCACCGTCAGTCGCGTCAGCACGTAGTCGAGATAATCGGCCGTGGTCTTGCCCGGGCGGTAGCCGGGGACGAAGCCGCCATACTTGCGCAAATTGTCGGCGGTCTCGGTCGGGTTGAAGACGATCGCGGTGTAGAAGAAGCAGAAGAAGACGATGAGCGCCACGTAGAGCAGGATGTAGATGATACTGCCATGGCGCAGATAGATGCTGAACCAGCCGAGGATGCCGGTCTGATCCGCGCTGCCAAAGCTGGCGAAGGTCGCCGGCAGCAGCAGCAGCGAGGAAGCGAAGATCGGCGGGATGACGCCCGAGGTGTTGAGCTTCAGCGGCAGGTGCGACGCCTCGCCGCCGAACATCTTGTTGCCGACCTGGCGTTTGGGATACTGCACCAGCAATCGTCGCTGCGCCCGCTCCATGAAGACGATGAAGGCGATGACGCCGATCGCGATCAGCAGGAAGAGGATGATAAAGACCTCGGACATCGCCCCGGTGCGGCCCAGCTCCAGCAGCGAGCCGAGCGCCGCCGGCATGCGCGCGACGATGCCGGAGAAAATGATGAGCGAGATGCCGTTGCCGACGCCGCGCGCGGTGATCTGCTCGCCCAGCCACATCAGGAAGACGGTGCCGCCGGTCAAGGTCACCATCGCGGTAAAGCGGAAGAACAGCCCGGGATCGATCACCGGCGAGCGGCCGCCGCCGGCGCCTTCGAGGCCGACGGCGATGCCGTAGGCCTGGACCGCCGCCAGCAGCACCGTGCCGTAGCGGGTGTACTGGTTGAGCTTCTTGCGGCCGACCTCGCCTTCTTTCTTCAGCGCCTCGAGCTGCGGCGAGACCGCGGTGAGCAGCTGGACGATGATCGAGGCCGAGATGTACGGCATGATGTTCAGGGCGAAGATGGTCATGCGCCCGAGCGCGCCGCCCGAGAACATGTCCACCATGCCGAGGATGCCGCCGGAGTTGCGGCTGAACAGCTCCTGCAGGATCTGCGGGTCGATGCCGGGCAGCGGGATATAGGTGCCGAGCCGGTAGACGACCAGCGCCGCCAGGGTGAACCAGATACGGTTCTTGAGCTCGGTCGCCTTGGCGAAGGCGGAGAAATTTATACTCGCCGCAAGCTGTTCGGCGGCTGACGCCATCGATCCCATCCCCGGGGCCCGGAAACCGGGCCCGCTTCGTTACGCCTCGGCCGGCCGCGCGCCGGTGAGAACGACTTTGCCGCCAAGCTTCTCCACCGCCTCGACCGCGGCTTTCGAGGCGCCCACCACCTCGATGGTGAGCGGCATCTTGAGCTCGCCCTTGGCCAGGAGCCGCACGCCGTCGCCGACGCGGCGCAGCACGCCGGCCTCGACCAGCGCCGCGCCGTTCACCGTCACATCGGGTTTGAGCCGGCCGGCTTCAAGAGCGCGCTGCAGTCGCCCGAGATTGACGATATGGAACTTCGGCTGGAACGCCGTGCGGTTGAAGCCCCGCTTCGGCAGGCGGCGGTGCAGCGGCGTCTGGCCGCCCTCGAAGCCGTTGAGGGCGACGCCGGTCCGCGCGGTCTGGCCCTTGCCGCCGCGGGCGCTGGTCTTGCCCTTGCCCGAGCCGATGCCGCGGCCGACCCGCTTGTAGCGGTAGTGCGCGCCCTGGTTGTCCCTGATTTCGTTAAGCTTCATCGCATCCTCGCTGGGCAGAGGTTCAGGCGGCCTCGACGCGCACCAGATGGTGGACGCGCGCGATCATGCCGCGCACCGCCGGCGTGTCCTCGAGGACGCGCGAGCGGCGAATCTTGTCGAGGCCGAGGCCGCGCAGCGTCGCCCGCTGGTAATCCTCGCGGCCGATCGGGCTGCCGATCTGTGTCACCTTCAGCATCTTCTCGGGCGGGGCCTTGGGCCGCGGCGCCTTCGGCTTGGGCGCTGGCGCCGCCTTCGCCGCCGGCTTGGGCTGCGCGCGTCGCGCCTCGGCCGCGGCTTGCTTCGCCGCCTGCTTGGCGGCCTTCTTCGCCGCCTTCTTGGCCGCTTTCGCCTCGGCCTTGGCTTCGGCCTTCGCCCCAGCCTTGGCGTCCGGCTTCGCCTCGGTCTTGCCCTTCGCCTTGGCTTCGGGCTTGCCCTTGGCCTCGGCCGCCGGCGCCCCTTCGGCCGGCTTTGCCGGCTTCTTCGCCGGCTTCTTGGCTTCCTTCTCTTCGGCCATGGCTTACTCCCGCGCTTCCGCGCCGGCGTCGCGCCGCCCCAGGATCTCGCTCACCTTGCGGCCGCGCCGCGCCGCCACCGAGCGCGGACTCACCGACCGGTTGAGCGCCTGGAACGTCGCCTTGATCATGTTGTGGGGGTTGGAGGTGCCGACCGACTTCGCCACCACGTCCTGGACGCCGAGCGCCTCGAAGATGGCGCGCATCGGGCCGCCGGCGATGATGCCGGTGCCGGGCTTCGCCGCCCGCACGATGACCTCGCCGGCGCCGTAGCGGCCGATGATGTCGTGATGGAGGGTGCGGCCCTCGCGCAGCGGCACGCGCGTCATGCCGCGGCGCGCCTGCTCGGTTGCCTTGCGGATCGCCTCGGGCACCTCGCGCGCCTTGCCGGCGCCGTAGCCGACACGGCCCTTGCCGTCGCCGACGATGACGATGGCGGCAAAGCCGAAGCGGCGGCCGCCCTTCACCACCTTGGCGACGCGGTTGATGCCGACGAGCTTCTCGATGAACTCGCTCTCGTCGCGCTCGCTGCGCTCGCGCGGCCCCCGTTCGCCGTCGCGGCCCCGGCCGCGGCCGCCGCGTTGATTGTCGCCCGGTGCACGTGCCATGCTTGCCTTCCAGCCGGTTAAAACGACAGGCCGGCCGCGCGCGCCGCGTCAGCGAGCGCCTTGACCCTGCCATGAAACAGATAGCCGCCGCGGTCGAACACGACGGAGGTGACGCCGGCGGCCTTGGCGCGCTCGGCGATCAGCTTGCCCACCGCCGCGGCCGCGGCCTTGTCGGCGCCGGTCTTGAGGCTTTCGCGCAAACCCT
>DASQSR010000102.1:0-2419 GCA_035642295.1 Allostellaceae bacterium
CGCTCTAGGCCGGCTCATCGTGCGTCTCCTTCCCGCTCACTCGCCGGGCGCATGGTCGTGCTCGCCGGGCGAAAGACCGAAGCGCTTCAGCGCCCATTCGCGCATCCCTTCGATCACCGCGTAGAAGATCGGGACGAAGCCGAGGCTCAGGAGGGTGGCGGCGAGCATGCCGCCGACAACGGTGGTTCCGATCGATTGGCGCGCCGCGGCGCCGGCACCGGAGGCGAGCATGAGCGGCAGGGCGCCGAAGATGAAAGCAAAGGCGGTCATCAGGATCGGGCGGAGGCGCAAGCGCGCCGCCTCCATCGCCGCGTCGACGATGCCATATCCGGCCTCGCGCCGGCGCTTGGCGAATTCGACGATCAGGATGGCGTTCTTGGCCGCAAGGCCGATCAGCAGCACGAAGCCGATCTGCGCGTAGATGTCGACCTGCATGCGGCGCAGCCACAGCAGCAGCATGGCGCCGAAGAGGGCGAGCGGCACCGCCAGAATGATGGTGAAGGGAATCGACCAGCTCTCGTACTGCGCGGCAAGGAAGAGAAAGACGAAGACGAGGGCGAGCGCGAACACCTCGCCCGCAACCGAGCCGGCCTGCAGCTCCTGATAGGTGACGCCGGTCCACTCGTAGCCGAAATCGCTCGGCAGCGAGCGGGCGGCGCGCCCCATCGCCGCGATCGCCTGGCCCGAGCTGTAGCCGGGCGCGGGGTTTCCGGTGATCTCGGCCGCGTCGTAGAGGTTGTAGTGCGAGACGACCTCGGGCCCCACCGTCGAGGTCATCCGGCCGAGCGTGCTCAACGGCACCATGCCGCCGTTGCTGTTGCGGACATAGAGCCGCGCGAGATCGCTCGTGTTGGCGCGCGCGCCGTCATTCGCCTGGATCAGCACCTGGAAGGTATGGCCGTACAAGGTCACGTTGTTGACGTAGAGCGACCCGAGATAAGCCTGCATGGTGCTGAAGACGTCGCTTAGATTGAGCCCGAGCAGCTTCGCCTTGTTGCGGTCGAGGTCGAAATTGTATTCGGGCGCGTTGGTGCTGAAGTTGCTGATGAGGGTGCGCGGGTCGATCGCCGGCTGCTTGCGCGCCGCGGCGAGAAACGTCTGGACTGCCTGAGCGAGCGCCAGGGGGCCGCGGGCGCCGCGGTCCTCGAGCTCGAAATCGAAGCCGCCGAAGGTCCCGATGCCCGGAATCGCCGGCGGATTGAGGGCGAGGACGCGCGCTTGCGGAATCGCCAGCAGCTTGGGCTGGACCGCAGCGATGATCTTGGCTGCGGTCTCGCTGCTGCCGCGCTGGTTCCACGGCTTCAGAATGACGAACTGGGCGGCGGCGCTGGAGCTTACCGCTTTGGTGACGAAATCGAGGCCGCTGACCGACATGACGCTGTCGACCCCGGGCGTCGCCTGGAGGATCTTGCGCGTCTGGGCAATCACGGCATCGGTCCGCTGCAGCGAGGCGCCCTCCGGTAGCCGGGTGATGACATAGAAATAGCCGCGGTCTTCGGTCGGCAGGAAGCTCGTCGGCAGGCTCGAATAGAGCCAGTAGGTGACCGCAAGCGCGACCGCGAAGACCAGCAGCGCCAGCCAGCGCGCGCCGATCAGATGCCGCACCGAATCCGCATAGGCATGACGTCCCCAGTCGAAGCCTTCGTTGAACTTGCGGAAAAGGATGAATTGCGACGGCTTCTCGCGCCGCAGCAGAACCGCGCAGAGTGCAGGACTGAGCGTCAGCGAGTTGAACGCGGAGAGCGCCACCGACATGGCGATGGTGAGCGCGAACTGATTGTAGAGCCGGCCCGTGATGCCGGGCAGGAACGCGATCGGCACGAACACGGCGCCGAGCACGGCGGAGGTGGCGATGATGGGACCGGTCACCTCCGCCATCGCCGCCTTGGCAGCGGCCATGGGCGGAAGACCGGCCTCGAGCTGACGCTGAACGTTCTCGACCACGACGATCGCATCGTCGACCACGAGGCCGATCGCGAGCACCATGCCGAGCATGCTGATGGTGTTGAGCGAGAAGCCCACCACCAGCATCACCGCGAGCGTGCCGATCAGCGCGACCGGAATGGCGATGCCGGGGATGAGGGTCGTGCGCCAGCTCTGCAGAAACAGGAAGACGACGGCGATGACCAGCACCAGCGCGATCGCCAGCGTCTTCTCGACCTCGATCATCGACGCCGAGACGAACATGTTTGTGTCGTAGCTGATGGCCCAGGCAAGCCCCTTGGGGAAGCGCTGTGCCAGCGCCGTCATTGCCCCCTTGACGCTGGTGTCGAGATCGAGCGCATTGGCGTTCGGCAGCTGGAAGATGGCGAGGATGACGCCGGGATGCTGGTCGATGGCGGCGGTCTCGGTATAGGCCATCGCGCCGAGATCGGTGCGCGCCACGTCCTTGAGGTAGACCGTCGCGTCGCTGGTCGTC
>DASQSR010000103.1:0-5254 GCA_035642295.1 Allostellaceae bacterium
CTGCGCTACCGCGTCGCCGGCGATGATGAGCGGCCGCTCCGCCGCCGCCAGCAGCGTCGCCGCCTGCTCGATGGCGCCGCGCTCGCCGCGCATGCCGGGCGCGATCCGCGTCGGCGCGCCGAGGTCGAGATCGGCCTCGGCGTTGAGCACGTCGGCCGGCAGCGACAGGAACACCGGCCCGGTCGGCGGCGCCAGCGCGGTCTTGGCAGCGCGGTGGACGGCGCGCGGCAGATCCTCGACACGCCGCACTTCGGCCGACCATTTGACGAAGGGCCGGGCGATGGTGGGGAGATCGGCCCAGAGAATGGGCTCGGAGAAATTGAAGCTCTGATCGTGCTGGCCCGCGGTCAGCAGAATCGGCGCCTGCGCCTTCTGCGCGTCGTAGAGCATGCCGAGGGCGTTGCCGAGCCCCGGCGCCACATGCACATTGGCAACGGCGAGGCGGCCCGAAGCCTGGGCATAACCGTCGGCCATCGCCATCACCGCCGCCTCCTGCAGCGCCAGCACGTAGCGCAGCCCCGGCTCGACCGCGAGCGCATCCATCAGCGGCAGCTCGGTCGTGCCGGGATTGCCGAAGATGAGCTCGACGCCTTCCTGCTTCAGCAGCTCGAGAAAGGCGCGTTTTCCCGACATCACCGCCATGTCATCCTCCCGCCCGACAGGGTGGGGCGATGCTATCGCGCCGGGCGCGACCCCGCCAGAGCGGCCGCCGCACCTCCGCGCCGCAAAGATGCCACCGCCCGCCGCGCAAGGCGCGGCGGGCGGCATTTCGATCGGCGCGGCGCGCGTCTCAGGCCGAAGCGGCCTAGATCGATTCCTTCAGGTCCTTGGCGGCGCGGAAGGCCACCTTCTTGCTCGCCTTGATCTTGATCGGCTCGCCGGTCGCGGGATTGCGGCCCATGCGCGCGGCGCGCTTGCGCACCACCAGGATGCCGAGCCCGCCGATGCGGATCCGGTCACCTTTCTTCAGATGCTTCACCACGAGGTCCACCATGCTGCCGAGCACGGCCTCGCTGTGCTTCTTCGGCATCTCATGCTCGTCGGCGACCGCCGCCGCCAGGTGCTTCAGCGTCACCGTCGACGGGCCACTCGCCTTCTTCTTTGCTGCCATAGGTATCGGACTCCCTCTCTCTGTGCAAAGCGAACAATGGCATTCACCGCGGCTACAGAATCACGGCGAAGCGCGCAAAGCAAGTGTTTGCGTGCCGCGGGAGACGCATTTTGCAGCCCCGCGACGAGTCTCGCGAATCGTCAGAAACCCGCGTCGCACCGATGTTTTCGAGTGTCCGCGACGAGTCGCCGGGACGCCGCGCCGCGGCACTCGCTTCTCACCCCGTACTCGCCCGATGTTGGCGAAGTAACCGGCGTTCTCGTCTTCCGATTTACCAGATATTAGCCATGCGGAGACAGGCCGGAGGGGGATTCTACCGCGCGCTCGACTTGAAAAGCACTTTGTTCAAAAAGGAATTATTAACTTCTTGACCACACTCTGGGCGCTGTTTGCAATCGCTAGGAGTACCTTTGATGCGTAGAAAGATGCACAAGACGGCCCGCAAGTCGCGTCGCCGCGTGAAGTCGAAGGCGGCGCGTTCTTCCGCCGCGGTGAAGAAGTCGACGCGCCGCGTGAAGCGCGCGAAGAAGAAGAGCAGTGCCCGCCGCCGCGTCGCCAAGCGCGGTGCGCGCGTCGCCAAGCGCGGTGCGCGTCGTCGTTCGATGAAGCGGCGCTAAGCACGGCAGACACCAGAAGCTGCGGACTGCCCGGCGCCGACGCTTCGCGCAGCGGCGCCGGGCAGTTCGTTTTAACGGCCGCGCCCTGAAGCCCCTGAGCCGCGGCGCGGCGCTCCCTCCACCCATCCCCATCGATCCGGCGCCGCTTGGCGCCATCCGCCGGACAAGATCCGGCGCCGGCGCACGCGAAAGCGATGGCGCAGAAAACAGCTGGAGATAAGGGGACAAGGGGATCAAGGAGAGATAGGGGGATGAACAAATGATTGCGCCGCGGGCGCAATCCTCATTTCGGTCATCCCCGTTATCCCCTCTGATCCCCTTATCCCCTTATCTTTGGCGTACCGGTCCACGCGAGCCGCGCCGAGAAGGAGGCGCGATCACGGTGTCAGCAGGGTGAAGCCCTGCTTCGCGAAGAAGGGGCGCGCCGCCGGCGATTCGAGAAAGGCGAGGAACTTCGCGGCGCCGGCATCCTTGCTCGCCGCCGTGAGCGCGATCGGATAGACGATCGGCGGCACGGTATCGGCGGGAAAAGCGGCAATGATGCGCACTGCCGGCTCCGCCGCGGCATCGGTCGCATAGACGATGCCGAGCGGCGCTTCGTCCCGCGCCACCAGGAACAGCGCCGCGCGCACATCCTGCGCCGGCGCCAGCTTCGCTTCAACCGAGGCCCAGACGCCGAGCTTCTCCAGCGCCGCCTTGGCATATTTCCCCGCCGGCACGCTGGCGGGATCGGCGACGGCGAGGCGGTTGCCGTCGAGCAGCTTCGCCAGCGGGAAACCGGGCTTGATCTCGACCGCAACCGCGCTCGCCTTGGGCGCGATCAGCACCAGGCGGTTGCCGAGGAGATTGCGGCGCGTCGCCGGGCGGATGAGGCCGTGCTTCTCGGCGTAATCCATCCAGTCGAGATCGGCGGAGATGAAGATGTCGGCGGGCGCGCCGCTGTCGAGCTGGCGTGCCAGCGCCGAGCTCGCGGCGTAGGAGACCTTGACCCCCTCGCCCCCCGACTTCTCATAGGCGGCGACGGCGTCGTCGAGCGCGTTCTTGAGGCTGGCTGCGGCGAAGACGAGGGTATCGGCGAAAGCGGGACGCGCCCACAGCAACAGCAGCACCACGCCGGCCCAGAACACGCGCTTCATCATGGGATCGCCTCGCCTGGTTGCGATATGTCCGGTTGAATATAGCGAGGTGCGTGCCTGGAGGCGAATCGACGGGAGGGCGCGGGGGCTTCCTCGCCGTCTCGCGCGTGACGACGCTTCGCTGCAAGGCCGACCTGCGGCAGAAGCGCGGCGTCGCGGCTGGACAGAGGGAGCGCGCTTGCCGATCATGGCGCCGACGCCCAAGGAGGAACGCCATGCCCGATGAAGCCGCCGCGACCATCGCCGCCGAGCGCCACAGCCAGGGCGAGCGGCGGCGCCTCATCTATCCGCCGGCGATCGGCACGTTGGGAACGCCCGCCTATCAGGAGCGCGTCGAGCTGTTCCAGGAGCTGGGGCCCGATTGCGTCTTCATGATGGGCGACAATCCGGCGCTGCCGCCGATGCCGGAAAAGCCGACGCTGCTCGATTTCTACCGGCGGCGCTTCCATCAGCGCGGCGTCAACCACATGCTGCAGAGCGCGAGCCTCGCGCGCAAGGCCGGGCTGCCGGAGAAGCTGGTGCTCGCCTGCCTGGTGCACGACATCGCCAATATGGCGCTGGTCGGCAGCGATCACGGCTATTGGGGCGCGCAGCTCATCGGCCCCTATGTCGAGGAGGAAGTGAGCTGGGCGGTGCGCTATCACCAGGCGCTGCGCTTCTTCGCCGACGAGGCCGCGGGCTATGCCTATCCCGAAGCCTATCACCGCTATTTCGGCCCCGACTACGTGCCGCCGCCTTACATCGAGGCCGCGCATCGCGAAGCGCGCGCCCATCGCTGGTACAGGTCGGCGCGGCTGATCACGATCTATGACGTCTACGCCTTCGATCCCAATGCGGTGGTCGCGCTCGAGGAATTCGAAGACATCATCGCCCGGCATTTCCGCCAGCCCGAGGAGGGCCTCGGCTTCGACGGTTCGCCGGTGGCGCATATGTGGCGCAGCATCATCTGGCCAAACAATTTTCTCTGAACCGGGAAGGGACGGGAGGCAGCGAGCGATGGCGGTGACGGTACTTTATCCCGAGGGACAGCTTCCCGACGAGGCGATCGAGCGCGAGGTGTTCGGGCCGGAGGCGCGCATCCTGCGGCGCGCCGCGGGCGCCATCGCCGAGCTCGCCGACGAGGACTGCGCGCCGGTCGAGGGGCTGATGATCTCGCGCTTCACCGTCACCGGCGCCGACATGGCGCGGTTTCCGCGGCTGCGCGCCATCGTGCGCATGGGCGTCGGCTATGACCGGCTCGACCGGCCGGCGGCGGCGGGGCGCAACGTGCTCATCTGCAACGTGCCGGATTACGGCACGACCGAGGTCGCCGACCACGCCATCGCGCTGGCGCTGGCGCTGCGCCGCGGCATCATCCAGCATCACGACGCGCAGCGCCGCGCGCCGCCGCCGCCCTGGCGGCCGATCCCGGGCGATCTCGTCCGCCGTGCCGGCGTCCAGACCTTCGGCATCGTCGGCCTCGGCCGCATCGGCACCGCGGCGGCGCTGCGCGCCCGCGCCTTCGGCTTCCGCGTCGTCTTCTACGATCCCTACCTGCCGCGCGGCGCCGAGCTGGCGCTGGGGATCGCGCGCGCCGAGAGCCTTGAGGATTTGCTGCGCCAGACCGACACGCTCACCATCCACACGCCGCTGACGCGCGAGACGCGGCATATGCTGGGGCTCGAGCAGCTGCGGCTGCTGAAGCGCGGCGCGGTGGTGGTGAACACGGCGCGCGGGCCGATCATCGATCTGGACGCGTTGGCGGCGGTGCTGCGCGACGGCCACATCGCCGCCGCCGGGCTCGACGTGCTGCCGCAGGAGCCGCCGGTCGAGCCGCTGCCGGAGCTGATCCGCGCCTATCGCGCGCGCGAGCCCTGGCTCGAAGGCCGGCTGGTGGTGACGCCGCACGCCGCGTTCTACTCGCCGGAATCGGTACACGACACGCGCGTCAAGGCGGCCGAGACCATGCGCGCCGCGCTGCTGACGAACCAGCCACAGAATGTGATCACGCCGGAGATGGATTAGAACTCCTTCTCCGCCCTTGAGGGCGGAGAAGGAATTTAGTCCCAGGTTATTTCCCAAGGACCAGAAGCTACGAGGCCAGGGAGCTGGAGAGATGGCTGGGCCGCAATATCGAATTGTGGGAGCAGAATTCCCGGTCTTTGGTGTGGCTGGACATATTGGTAGCAGCTCCTGGTGTCAGCCCCTAGAAGCGCTCGGGCGCATCAGGAAGTTTGTCCTATCGATCATATTGGTTTCGGGTTTCCTGCCGGCGTCGGCGGTCGCCGGGCCTGTCCAAGTTCCAGGCCAGATCGAACCCGTTATTGAAGGCGCCTCTGATTCAAGTCTGAGATGGCTGCGTTTGGCAGACACCGTGGAGCCCGCGATAAAAGATCCAATGCCGTCAGGAA
>DASQSR010000104.1:0-2613 GCA_035642295.1 Allostellaceae bacterium
TACCACACCGGCGAAGCGGCGCGCCGCGGCGATGCCTTTCGGCGCAGCGCCACCGAAGTGACGCCGATCCTGGCCGAGGGCAAGCTGGTCTTCTGCACCCCCTTCGACCGCGTCATCGCGCTCGATCCCGCGACCGGGCGCGAGCTCTGGGTCTTCGATCCCGGTTTCCCCGTCGGCTTCAAGCCGGGCAACGGCTTCATCTGCCGCGGCGTCTCGGTCTGGCATGACGCCGCCGCCGCCGCTGGCGCCGCCTGCGCCACGCGCGTCTTTCTCGGCACCAACGATGCGCGCCTCATCGCGCTCGATCTCGCCACCGGCAAGCGCTGTTCCGGCTTCGGCGAGGACGGCGAGGTCTCCCTCTTGCCCGACATCCCGCCGCTCTATCCCGGCGAGCGGCAGATCGACTCCGCGCCCGCGCTCGTCAACGGCATCGTCGTCGTCGGCTCGGCCGTCGACGACATGACGCGCGCCCGCGCGCCCAGCGGCACCGTCCGCGCCTTCGACGCGCGCACCGGCGCGCCGCGCTGGAGCTTCGATCCCGTGCCGCGCCGCGCCGACGATCCCGCCGCCGCTTCCTGGTCGGACGAAAGCTATCGGCGCGACGCCGGCGGCGGCGCCTGGGCGCCGATCGCCGTCGATCCCGCGCGCGATCTCGTCTTCCTGCCGACGGCGGGTCCCACCGCCTCCTTCTACGGCGCCGAGCGGCCGGGGAACAATCTCTACACCTCCTCGGTCGTCGCGCTGCGCGGCGCCACCGGCGCCGTGGTCTGGTCCTTCCAGACGACGCATCACGATCTCTGGGACGATGACGTCGCGGCGCAGCCGAGCCTCGTCACCCTTCACCGCGGCGGCAAGGACGTCGCCGCCCTCGTCGTCGCCGCCAAGACCGGCTTCGTCTTCGTCCTCGACCGCGACACCGGCAAGCCGCTCTTCCCGATCGAGGAGCGGCCCTTCCCGGCCAGCGACGTGCCCGGCGAGAAGACCTCGCCGACGCAGCCGGTGCCGCTGGCGCCGCCGCCGCTCGTGCCGCAGCGCCTCACCCCCGACGACGCCTGGGGCCTCCTCTATTTCGACAAGCTCATCTGCCGCCGCAAGCTCGAAGCGCTCGACACGCGCGGCCTCTACACGCCGCCCGGCCTCAAGGGCACCGTCATTTTTCCCTTCACCGGCGGCGGCGGCAATTGGGGCGGCGGCGCCGTCGATCCCGCGCGCCAACTCTTCATCGTCAACACCATGCGGCTGGCGCACATGGTCCGGCTGATCCCGCGTGCCGAGGTCGCGGCGGCGCGCCAGGCGGCGCCCGGCGTCGAGATCGGCGCCGCGCTCGGCACGCCCTACGGCGCCGAGCGCGACCTGCTGACCTCGCCGCTCGGCCTGCCCTGCAACGCGCCGCCCTGGGGCGTGCTCAGCGCCGTCGATCTCGATGCCGGCACCATCAAGTGGCAGGTGCCGCTGGGCGAGAAGGCCTTCGGCCTCATCCGCGGCCTGCCCGGCGTCGGCGGGCCGATCGTCACCGCGGGCGGCCTCGTCTTCATCGGCGCTTCGGTCGACCAACGCCTCCGCGCCTTCGACGTCGAGACCGGGAAGGAGCTGTGGCAGGCGAGCCTGCCGGCGGGGGCCGAAGCGACGCCGATGACCTACGTCGTCGATGGCCGGCAGTTCGTCGTCATCGCCGCCGGCGGCCATTGGCGCATGCCCACGCCCTTGGGCGACGCCATCCTCGCCTTCGCCCTGCCGCCCTGACGCGGCGCCTCAGCCTCTGGGCCGCATCGTTGGAAAGGCGATGACGTCGCGGATCGACGGGCTGTCGGTCAGCAGCATCACCAGCCGGTCGATGCCGATGCCGAGCCCGCCCGCCGGCGGCATGCCGTATTCGAGCGCCGTGACATAATCGGCATCGAGCCGCTGCGCCTCTTCGTCGCCGCGCTCGCGCTCCGCCATCTGCGCCTCGAAGCGGCGCTGCTGGTCGAGGGGATCGTTGATCTCCGAGAAGGCGTTGGCGACTTCCCAGCCATTGATGTAGGTCTCGAACCGCTCGGTGAGCCGCGCATCGCGGCGATCCGCCTTGGCCAGCGGCGAGATCTCGCGCGGAAAGCCGGTGACGTGGATCGGCTGGATCAGCTTTGCCTCGACCCGCGCGGCGAACACCGCTTCGAGCGCGCGGCCCCAGCCGGCGCTCTCCGGCATCTCGGCCCCGAGCCGCCGCGCCGCGGCGCGCGCCTCCGCATCGCCGCCAAGGCTGAGGAAATCGACGCCCGTCTCGCGCTGCACCAGCGCCGCCATGCTCTCGCGCGCCCAGGGCCCGGCGAGCTCGATCTCCTGCTCGCCATAGCGGATCCGCGTCTTGCCCAGCACCTCGCGCGCGATCTCGGCGATCAGCGTCTCGGTGAGCGCCATCATTTGGGTGTAGTCGACATAGGCCTCGTAGAGCTCGAGCGAGGTGAACTCCGGATTGTGCCGCGGCGAGATGCCCTCGTTGCGGAAGTTGCGATTGATCTCGAACAGCTTGTCGGAGAGGCCGCCGGCCAGCAGGCGCTTCAGGTGCAGCTCCGGCGCGATCCGCAGATAGAGCTCCATGTCGAGCGCGTTGTGATGGGTGACGAACGGCTTCGC
>DASQSR010000105.1:0-14798 GCA_035642295.1 Allostellaceae bacterium
GCCGCCGGGGTAGCGGCGGCAGGCGCGGCTGGCATCGCCGCGGTCGGCGCCGACGGCTGGGCGCCGCCGGGCGTGGCATGAGAGGGGGCGGCAGGCGCGGCCGACTGAGCGAGCTCCGCCGGCACCGGGGTCACCCGCTCCGGCCGCGTCCCACGACTCGAGGAAAGATAGTACCAGATGCCATAGGCGCAGACCGCCAGGATCAGCGCCGCCAGCACCATGGCGCCGCCGGGCATGCTGCGTTCGGCAAGCGGCACCGGGAAGCTCAAATCACGCTGCGCCTCGAAGCCCTCGGCCTCGAGCTTGAAGCGGCGCACCGCCTCCTCGCCGTCGAGGCCGAGATGCACGGCATAGGCGCGGACAAAGCCCAGCGCATAGACCGGGCCCGGAAGCCGGTCGTAGCGGCCTTCCTCGATGGCTTCGAGATAGGTGGCGCGGATGCGCAGCGCCGCGGCCACGCGCGGGATGTCGCTGCCATAGCTCTCGCGCGTCTCGCGCAGCAGCTGGCCGACCGAGCGCCGCCGGCCCGGCCGCAGCTCGGCCACGGTATCCGCCGCTGGCGTTTGAGGTTTTTCCGAGCTCCCCGGCTCTTCCGGGGTGTCCTTGCGTCGCGAAAAGAGCGCCATTTGCCTGAAACCGATGTAAGCCCCGCCGTCTACTGAATACGGCTAGGATAAGGTGAAAAAACCGTAAAAAAAACCGACGCGTCTCGTTGGCGGCGATGATCGACCTTATCAGATTTGGCCGCCGCCGCAATGAGCGACGGCGCGGCGTCAGACCGGAATGCCGTGATCCCGCGCAAAATCGCGCAGCTTGCTGCGCAAGGCGCGCGGCGGCAGCGTCGCGAGCCTCTCGATCAGCGCCTCGAGCGGCGCCAGCTCGAGGCTGCGGATCATCGCCTTGACCGGGCCGATCGAGGCCGGCGCCATGGACAGCGTGCGGATGCCGACGCCGAGCAGCGCCATGGCGTCGAGCGGCTGGCCGGCCATTTCGCCGCACACGGCGAGCGGCACCTTGGCATCGGCGCAGGCGCGCGTCACCTCGGCGAGCATGCGCAGCACCGGCAGCGACAGGGGATCGTAACGCTCGGCCAGGCGCGGATTGCCGCGGTCGGCGGCGAACAGAAACTGCACCAGGTCGTTGGTGCCGACGGAGAGGAAATCGACCTTGGGCAGCAGCTGGGGCAGCTCCCACAGCAGCGCCGGCACCTCGAACATCACGCCGACCTCGACCTTCGCCGGCAAGGCGCCGCCCCGCGCCGCCGTGCGGTCGAGCTCGAGGTCGAGCACGGCGCGCGCCGCGTCGAACTCCGCAAGCTCCGCCACCATCGGGAACATCACCCGGAGGCGCCGGCCGGCGGCGGCGCGGATGAGCGCGCGCAGCTGCTGGCGCAGCATTGCCGGGCGATCGAGCGCGAGGCGGATGGCGCGCCAACCCATCGCCGGATTCTCGTCCTTGGTCTCGGACATGTAGGGCAGCATCTTGTCACCGCCGATGTCGAGCGTGCGGAAGGTGACGGGCCGATCGCCGGCATGTTCGAGCACGCGGCGATATAGGGAGGATTGCTGGCCGACCGAGGGAAACTCGTGGCGCATCATGAACAGCAGCTCGGTGCGGAAGAGGCCGACGCCCTCGGCGCCGGTCTCGTCGAGATAGGGAAGATCGAGCAGCAGGCCGGCATTGAGCTGCAGCGACACGCGCGCGCTGCAGCGCGTCTCGCAAGGCAGATCGCGCAGCGCGGCGTAGCTGAGGCGCTGGCCGAGGCGCGCCTCGATGCGCGCACTGGCCGCCTGCTGGATGTCCTCGGCGGGACGGATAAAGACCTGCTGCTCGTCGGCATCGACGATGACGAGATCGCCGGCCTCGACCTTCTCCAGCACATCCTTGACGCGACCAACAACGGGGATGTCGAGCGCGCGCGCCACCACCGCGACATGGGCGGTGGGCGAGCCTTCCTCGAGCACCAGCCCCTTGAGGCGCCGGCGATCGTAGTCGAGCAGCTCCGCCGGCCCCATGCTGCGCGCGATCAGGATGAACTCAGGCGGCAACGCCGCCTCGTCGGTGAAATGGCGCCCGGCGAGGTGCTGCTGCAGCCGACTGGTCAGATCCTCGAGATCGGCGAGGCGCTCGCGCAGATAGGGATCGCTCACCTTGCTCATGCGCGCCCGCGTCTCGTCCTGCACCTTCTGCACCGCCGCCTCGGCAGTAAGGCCGCTACGCACCGCGTCGGTCATGCGCTGCAGCCAGCCGCGATCGGCGGCGAACATGCGGTAGGTCTCGAGGATGTCGCGATGCTCGCCGCCGGCGGCAATGTCGCTTCGCGCGAGCATGTCGTCGATCGCGCTCTGCATCGCATCGACCGCCGTGCGCAGCCGCGGCAACTCGGTCTCAGGATCCTCGGCCACCACCTGGCGGATGACGACGCGCGGCTCGTGCAGCACGGCAACGCCGAGGGCGAGCCCGGCATTGAGCTTGATGCCGTCGAGCCGCGTCGGCAGCAGGCCGATGCCGTTCGAGGGCTGCAGCTCGACCGGGCTCACCAGCTCGCCGCTGGCGGCGAGCTCGGCCAGCACCATGGCGATGGTCTGCAGCGCCTCGATCTCGTCCTCGGTGTAGTTGCGCTGCGTGCGGTTCTGCACCACGAGCACGCCGAGCACGCGGCCGCCGCGCAGCACCGGCACGCCCATCAGCGAGTGGTAGATCTCCTCGCCGGTCTCGGGGCGGTAAGCGAAATCGGGATGCGACTGGGCATCGGCGAGCGCCAGCGGGCGCGCCGTGGCGGCGATGACGCCGACGAGGCCCTCGCCGACACGCAGACGCGTGCGGTGCACGGCTTCGGGACGCAGGCCCTCGGTGGCAAACAGCTCGAGCACCTCGCCCGCGCGCATCACGTAGCAGGAGCAGACTTCGGCCACCATATCGGCAGCGATCAGCCGGACGATCTGGTTGAGCCGCTCCTGCGCCGTGCCGGAGCCGGCCATGATGTCCCGCAGCCGGCGCAGCAGGCGGCGGGAGCCGGTGGCCGCCGCGCCGGTCTCCATCACACCCCCGCCCGAGAGCGGCCGCCGCTGTCGCCGGGCTCGCCGTCGGCGCAGCCGCGCGCCGTCAGCGCCTCGACCGCCTGCGCGATCAGCTCGTCAAGGATGTCGCGGGCCGACTGCTCGCGCGTCACCATGCCGACGCTTTGTCCCGCCATCACCGAGCCGCTCTCGATGTCCCCGTCGATCACTGCGCGGCGCAGCGCCCCCGCCCAGAAATGCTCGATCTCGAGCTGCGCGTCCTTCTGCGACACCTCCCCGCGGTTGAAGCGGTCGACCACCTGGCGCTGCAGCTCGACGAAGCGGCGCGTGCCATCATTGGCGAGCGCCCGCACCGGAATCACCGGAAAGCGCGGATCGATCTGCGGCGACGGCACGGCATCGCGCGCGCCGGCGCGCAGGAAGGCCTGCTTGAAGCGCGGATGAGCGATCGACTCGTGGGCGCAAACGAAGCGCGTGCCGAGCTGCACGCCGGCGGCACCCATCTCGAGGTAGGAGACGATCGCCTCGCCGCGGCCGATGCCGCCGGCGACGAAGACCGGGACTTCGCGGATATGCGGCAGGATCTCCTGCGTCAGCACGCCGGTCGCGACCGGCCCGATATGTCCCCCCGCCTCCATGCCCTCGATGACGATGGCATCGGCGCCCATGCGCACGAGCCGCCGGGCGATGACGAGCGCCGGCGCGAAGCACAGCAGCTTGGCGCCGCTTTCCTTGATCCGCGCCACCGCCGCCGCGCCCGGCAGCGCGCCCGCGAGCACGACATGGCCGACGCGGCGCCGGGCGCAGACGTCGATCAGCTCCAAGAGCTGCGGGTGGAGGGTGATGAGGTTGACGCCGAAGGGTCGGCCGGTGAGCTCGAGCGTCGCCGCAATCTCGGCGTCGAGCTGCGCCGGATTCATCGAGCCGCAGGCGATCACGCCGAAGCCGCCGGCATTGGAGATGGCGGCGACCAGGTTGCGCTCCGACACCCAGGTCATGGCGCCGCCCATGATGGCAAGCTCGGAGCCGAGGAACTCGACGCCGCGGCGCCACAAGCGGTCGAGCTGGCGGCGCGCGCGCACCGCCGGCGCATCGACGCCGCCCGGGGCGGGCCCGGACGGGATGCGGCGATCCGCGTCGGGTGTCATCACGTAAATCCTATCCGGCGTCGAGGCCGTAGGCAGTGTGCAGCGCGCGCAACGCGAGCTCGGTGTACTCCTCGGCGAGCAGCACGCTGACCTTGATCTCCGATGTCGAGATCACCTGGATATTGATGTTCTTCTCGGCCAGTGTCTTGAACATCTGCTGCGCCACCCCGGCGTGGCTTCTCATGCCGACGCCGATGACCGAGATCTTGACCACATTGGGGTCGGGCTTCAGCGCGGCGAAGCCGAGCTCGCCGCGGCGGTCCTCGAGCACCTTGACGGTGCGGGCGAGATCGGCCTTGCCGACGGTGAAGGTGAGATCGGTGAAGCGCCCGTCCTCGGAAATGTTCTGCACGATCATGTCGACGTTGATCGCATGGTCGGCGAGCGGACCGAAGATGGCCGCGGCGACGCCCGGACGGTCCGCCACCTTGACCAGCGTCACTTTGGCCTCGTCGCGGCTATAGGCAATGCCGCTCACCACTTGTTGTTCCACGATCTCGTCCTCGTCCACCACCAAGGTTCCGGGAGCGTCGATGAAGCTCGACAGCACTTGCACCCGCACGCGATGGTTCATCGCCATCTCGACCGAGCGGGTCTGCAGCACCTTGGCCCCCTGGGAGGCGAGCTCCAGCATCTCCTCGTAGGTAATTCTATCGAGCTTCCTTGCCTTCGCAACGATGCGCGGATCGGTGGTATAGACGCCGTCGACATCGGTGAAGATATCGCAGCGGTCGGCGTGGAGCGCCGCCGCCAGCGCCACCGCGGAGGTGTCGGAGCCGCCGCGGCCAAGGGTGGTGACGCGGTGGTCGGGGCCCAATCCCTGGAAGCCGGCCACCACCGCCACCTGCCCCTCGCGCATGCGGCGCAGCAGCTCCTCGGTGTCGATCGCGCGGATGCGCGCCTTGCCGTGAATCCCGTCGGTGCGAATCGGAATCTGCCAGCCGAGCCAGGAGCGGGCGTTGATGCCGCGATCCTGCAAGGCAAGCGCCAGCAGCCCGGCCGTCACCTGCTCGCCCGAGGCGACCACCGCATCATATTCGCGGGCATCGTGCAGCGTGCAGGTCTGCCGCGTCCACTCGACGAGCTGGTTGGTGGCTCCGGCCATGGCCGAGACCACCACGGCAACCTCGTTGCCGGCGTCGATTTCGCGCTGCACGCGCGCCGCGACGGCGCGGATGCGGTCGATATCGGCCACCGAGGTGCCGCCGAACTTCTGCACGATGCGCGCCATGCGTCCCTAGAATCCGCCCTTTGCAACGATGCCGCCGGCCGCTTGCCGGAAAAAAGAGCGTATAGATACTCGTATCGGCACCGCCGAGGCAAGGCGGGCGGTAGAGGACAAGAATGCGGGAAAACGCGGCAGAACCCAAGGAAGAGCGCACGGTCGACCGCGAGGAGGTCGAACGCTTTACGCGCATTGCCCGGGCGTGGTGGGAGCCCGAAGGCGAGTTCCGGGCGCTGCACAAGCTCAACCCGGTGCGGCTCGGCTTCATCCGCGACCGGCTGGCGGCGCATTTCGGCCGCGACGCGCGCGCCATGCGGCCCTTCGCCGGGCTCCGCCTCCTCGATATCGGCTGCGGCGGCGGGCTCGTCAGCGAGCCGCTGGCGCGGCTTGGCTTTGCCGTGACCGGCATCGATGCCGGGGAGGCGATGCTGGAGGTGGCGCGCGGCCATGCCGCGGCCAGCGGCGTTGCCGTCGATTACCGCCGCGGCACGGCCGAGGATCTCGCCGCCGGCGGCGAGCGGTTCGACGCCGTTCTGGCGCTGGAAGTGGTCGAGCATGTGGCCGCGCCCGAGCTCTTCCTTGCTGCCGCGGCGCGGCTGGTGCGCCCGGGCGGCGCGCTCGTCGCCGCCACGATCAACCGCACGCCCAAGGCGTTTCTCTTCGCCATTGTCGGCGCCGAATACCTGCTGCGCTGGCTGCCGCGCGGGACCCACCAGTGGGACAAGTTCCTCCGCCCCTCGGAGCTGGCGGCGGGGCTGCGGCCGGGCGGCGTCGTGGTCAAGGAGCTGAGCGGCCTTGCCTACAACCCGCTCGCCGACCGCTGGTCGCTGACCGCTGATCTCGACGTCAACTACATGCTCTTTGCCGTGAAGCCCAACGAGTCCCCCGGAGGCGCTTCTCAACCATAGGTCTCAAAGAGCCTTGCCGAGTCGAGGTTTCGCCCTTATGAGTCATGAACCCTGCCGTGCGACGCCCCCGGCGGGGTAGGGCGTGGGCCGAAGGGGAGAGGGCGGGGGTCTTCAAGGTGCGTCGATGAGTGCTTTCCAGTCGGCCGGAGAGACGTTCCGGCTCGCGGGCAAAATCAAATGGTTCAATCGTAGCAAGGGCTTCGGCTTCATCATCCCGAATGATGGCAGCGGCGACGTGTTCCTGCCGCTGTCGGCGCTGGAGCGCGCCGGCCACAGCGAGGCGCCGGATGGGGCAGCGGTGCTGTTCGAATGGACGCAGGGGCCGAAAGGTCGCGCCGTCGCCCAGGTGCTCGAGCTCGATATGTCGACCGCAACGCCCCGGGCACCGCGCGAGAACCGTTTCCGCGGCGGCCGGGGCGACGGCCATGACGACCAGGCCGGCGCCACCGAATCGCTCGACGGCGTGGTGAAATGGTACGACCCGGCGCGGGGCTTCGGCTTCATCCTGCCCAATGACGGCAGCAAGGACATCTTCGTGCATGTGACGGCGCTGCGCCGCTCCGGCATCGAGATGCTCGAGCCCGGCCAGCCGGTGCGGATGATGGTGGCGCAGGCGCGCCGCGGGCGCGAAGCCTCCTCGCTGCAGCTGATTTAGCGCAAGGCGAGCGCGTCAGCGCTCGTCCGCGGCGGCGACGCTTTGCGTCGCGCTAGCGCCGCAGAAGACGAGACAATATTGGCTGACGCGGATGGCGCCGCGGCCCCGGCAAGAACCGGCGGCGTGAGCGCGGCCATGGGGACCAGCGCCTGGATCGCCAGGGTGGCAGCGAGCGCGAACATGCGTCGGCGCCTCGGGGAGCGGAAAGGACAGCATTACTGCCGGAGTTATCCCCGTCAATCTCGCTGTTAGACCGCAGAATCTTGTTGCGAGGGGTCAACAGGGTGATACCGTATCTTGTGGTCGATTGACCCATGATACACAGGATACAGAGGGGGACGCTATGGACTCCGTTTGGACACCCGACCTCATCCAGCAGCTTGCGGCCTTGTGGCAGCAAGGGCTGTCGACGGCGGAAATCGGCCGACGGCTGGGTGTCACCAAGAATGCAGTGGTCGGTAAGGCGCATCGCCTAGCGCTTGACCCCCGGCCATCGCCGCTGAAGCGCCCGCCGGCGCCGCGCGTCGCGACGCCCCTGGGGCCGACCTGCTCCTGGCCCGAAGGCCACCCCGGCGAGAAGACCTTCCGCTTCTGCGGCAAGCGCCCGATGCCCGGCAAGCCCTATTGCGCCGAGCACGCCGAGCTCGCCTATGTGAAGCCGAAGGAGAAGTCGAACGCCGCCTGAGGGGGGGTGTCAGTTGTCGGTGATCAGTTCTCAGTGACCCGACAACTGAAAACTGATGGCTCCTGCTACCGCGTCAGCCGCCGCATGGCGCGGTCGAGGCCGTCGAGGGTCAGGGGGAACATGCGGCCTTCCATCAGCTCGTGCACGAGGTGGATCGAGGGCGTCCCTTCCCAATAGCGCTCGGGCACCGGGTTGAGCCAGACCGCCTTCGGATAGGTCACCAGCAGGCGGCGCAGCCAGACTTCGCCCGCCTCCTCGTTCCAATGCTCGACGCTGCCGCCGGGCTGGACGATCTCGTAGGGGCTCATGCTGGCGTCGCCGACGAAGATCAGCTTGTAGCCGCTGTCATAGGTGTGCATCACCTGCGTCGTCGGCGTCTTCTCGACGTGCCGCCGCCAGGCATCGCGCCACAAGGCCTCGTAGGGGCAATTGTGGAAATAGAAGAACTCGAGATGCTTGAACTCGGCGCGCGCCGCCGAGAACAGCTCGGCGCAGGTGCGCACATGGCCCTCCATGGAGCCGCCGATATCCATCAGCAGCAGCACCTTGGCGGCGTTGTGCCGCTCCGGCACCAGCTTCAAGTCGAGCCAGCCGGCATTGCGCGCGGTCGAGCGGATGGTGTCGTCGAGGTCGAGCTCCTCGGCGGCGCCTTCGCGAGCGAACTGCCGCAAGCGACGGAGCGCCAGCTTGATGTTGCGCGTGCCGAGCTCGACGCGGTCGTCGAGATTCCTGAACTCGCGCTTGTCCCACACCTTGACCGCGCGGTTGCTGCGGTTCTCGTCCTGACCGATGCGCACGCCTTCGGGATTGTAGCCATAGGCGCCGAAGGGCGAGGTGCCGGCGGTGCCGATCCACTTGCTGCCGCCCTGGTGGCGGCCCTTCTGCTCGGCGAGGCGCTTCTTGAGCTCCTCCATCAGCTTGTCCAGCCCGCCCAGCGCCTTGATTTGCTGCATCTCCTCTTCGGTGAGCAGCTTCTCGGCGAGCTTCCGCAGCCACTCCTCGGGAATTTCGGCACCGGCCTCGGCAAGGTCTTCGAGCCCCCGGAAGTGATGCCCGAAGACGCGGTCGAACTTGTCGAGGTTGCGCTCGTCCTTCACCAGCGCGCTGCGCGAGAGATAGTAGAAGTCCTCGACCTTGTAGGCGGCGAGATTGTGCTGCATCGCCTCGATCAAGGTGAGGTATTCGCGTAGCGACACCGGCACCTTCGCCTGTCGGAGCTCGAGGAAAAAGTTGATGAACATCAGCTGCCGCGCTCGCGCCGATGGAGGAAGGCGAGGCGCTCGAAGAGGTGGACGTCCTGCTCGCTCTTCAGCAGCGCGCCGTGCAGCGGCGGGATGAGCTTGCCGGGATCCTTCGTGCGCAGCGCGTCCGCGGGGATGTCCTCGACCATCAGCAGCTTCAGCCAGTCGAGCAGCTCCGAGGTGGACGGCTTCTTCTTGAGGCCCGGCACCTCGCGCAGCTCGTAGAAGACATTGAGCGCCTCGCGCACCAGCGTCTTCTGGATGTCGGGATAATGGACATCGACGATGCGCAGCATGGTGTCGCGATCGGGAAAGCGGATGTAGTGGAAGAAGCAGCGCCGCAGGAAGGCGTCCGGCAGCTCCTTCTCGTTGTTGGAGGTGATGACGACGATCGGCCGGTGGCGCGCGACCACCGTCTCGCGCGTCTCGTAGACATAGAACTCCATGCGGTCGAGCTCGAGCAGCAGGTCGTTGGGAAACTCGATATCGGCCTTGTCGATCTCGTCGATGAGCAGCACCGGCGCCTCATCGGCGGTGAACGCCTCCCAGAGCTTGCCGCGGGCGATATAGTTGCGGATGTCCTGCACCTTGGGGTCGCCGAGCTGGCTGTCGCGCAGCCGCGCCACGGCGTCGTACTCGTAGAGGCCTTGCTGCGCCTTGGTGGTGGATTTGATGTGCCAGGTGATGAGCCGCTTGCCGAGCGCCTTGGCGACTTCATGCGCCAGGATGGTCTTGCCGGTGCCGGGTTCGCCTTTGACCAGGAGCGGCCGCTCCAGCGCGATGGCGGCATTGACCGCGACGCGGAGATCGTCGGTCGCAACATAGCTCTCGGTGCCTTCAAAGCGTGCCATGGAGTCCCCTGGGCGTTGGCCACTCGTGATTTAGCCCGGCGACCGGCAGCAGGCAAACCGGCGCCTTCGGGCACTGCCCCGCCGCGCCGGCAAACGGGCAGAAATGCCGGCCAAGCACGCCTCAAATCCGCATCGATGCGGCTTTGAGGCGCGCCGCGCCGCGCCTATTCTCGCCGAAACCGCGTGGAGAACATCGATGCAAACCTTGATCGTCCGCCCGGTGATGACGGGACTGCTGGCGCTCATCATCGCCGGCTACTGGGGCGCGCCGCTCGGCCTTCATGGGCTCGCCGCCGCTCCGGCGCCTGCGGCCTGCCGCGGCGTCGCAGCGCCCGGCGTGGCGCCGCTCGGGATTATCGGCGCCGCCCGCCGCGGCCTCCATTGCTGATTGATCCATCCCTTCTTTGTCACAGCTATCGCGGAAGCAGCCGCATAGTCTCGCCGTTATCCTGAAGAAGCCTGATGACGGCGGGATGGAGAGCAAGATCGTGACAACGGGCCCTTGGCGCCTTCTGATCCTCAGCATGGGAATGGCGGCGCTCCTTGCCGGAATCGCAGCCGCGCCGGCGCGCGCCGATGACGATTGGCGGCACCGCGAGTGGCGGGAGCATCAGCGCCGCGAGCACATGGCCTGGTGCGCGCACCATCCCTATGCTTGCGGCCGTCCGACGGGCTATGTCTACGCGGCACCGCCGCCGCCGGTGGTCTATGCGCCGGCACCCACGGTTTATGCGCCGCCGCCGGCCGTCGTCTATCCGCCGGCGGGGCTCAACATCGTCGTGCCGATCCACATCAGGTAAGTGCGGGAGGGCCGCGCCGTGGCCCCGGCACCGCCGCGTCAGGCGGGGACCGCTCTCGCCTTTCCGACGCCGGCTCCGGCCGCGGCGGACGGCATCTCGACGTTGATCTCGAGCACCGAGGCATTGCCCTCCTTGCCGAGAGAAACGCGGATCATGTCCTCCTTCACCGCGACATACTTCGCCACCACCGCCAGCAGCTCCTTCTGCAGGCGCGGCAGGAAGTCCGGGCTGTCGCGGCCGGCGCGTTCATGCGCCAGCACGATCTGCAGGCGCTCCTTGGCGATCGAGGCGGTATCGGGCCGCTTCGGAAAGAAGAAGTCGAAGACGCTCACGATGCCGCCCTCCCGAACCAGCCGCGCAGCAGGCCGCGACGCTCGGGCAGCTGGAAGCGCATCTCGCGCTGCTCGCCCATGAAGCGCGCGACCGCGTCGTCATAGGCGCGGCCGGCGGGGCTGGCGGGGTCGAGGATCACCGGCATGCCGGTATTGGAGGCTTTCAGCACCGTCTCCGATTCCGGGATGATGCCGAGCAGCGGCACCGAGAGGATCTCCTTGACGTCCTCGACCGACAGCATCTCGCCCCTGCGCACCCGCTCCGGCGAATAGCGCGTGAGCAGCAGGTGCTCCTCGACCGGCTTCTCGCGCTTTTCGGCACGGCGCGACTTCGCCGCGAGGATGCCGATGATCCGGTCGCTGTCGCGCACCGAGGAGACTTCGGGATTGGTGACGATGAGCGCGGCATCGGCGTGGTAGAGCGCCGTCAGCGCGCCCTGCTCGATTCCGGCAGGGCTGTCGCAGATGACGTAGTCGAACTCCTTGCGCAGCTCGGCCATGACGCGATCGACGCCGTCACGCTTCAGCGCATCCTTGTCGCGGGTCTGCGACGTCGGGAAGATGTAGAGGTTTTCGATGCGCTTGTCGCGGATCAGCGCCTGGCTGAGCTGGGCGTCGCCATTGATGACGTTGATGAAGTCGAACACGACCCGGCGCTCGCACCCCATCACCAGGTCGAGGTTGCGCAAGCCCACATCGAAGTCGATCACCACCGTCTTGTGCCCGCGCAGCGCGAGCCCGGCCGAAAAGGCGGCAGAGGTGGTCGTCTTGCCGACGCCCCCTTTGCCGGATGTCACCACGATCACCTTGCCCAAAGATCGTCTCCTCTTCTTCCCCTGGATGAAAGTCGCGACGGCATCAGCTTTTCCCCCATCCCGGCAGAATCTCGAGCCGGTCATCGACCAGCGCCACCTGGGCCGCCTGCTGCAGATGCTCCGGGGCGATGGCCTCGTTGACGAGATAGCGGCCGGCGATCGACACCAGCTCCGCCTCCAGGCGCTGCACGAAGATGCGCGCCCCCCGGTCGCCGGCAGCGCCGGCAATGGCGCGGCCGCGCAGCGCGCCATATACATGAATATGGCCGTCGGCGATGATCTCCGCGCCGGCGCTCACCGGCGCGACGACGACGAGATCGCTGCCGCGGGCATAAATCTGCGTGCCGGAACGGACCGGCTGAGTGACGATCCGCGCTTTCGGCGCCGCAGCCGGCTTGGCGCCAGCGGTGTCCGAGGCGGCGCGGTCGGCGGTGCGCCGCGCCCCGTTGCTCTGGGCGCCGTTGAACGCGGCAAGGTCGGCGGCGGCGGCGGCGCGCAGTTGCAGCGTGCTGGCGTTTTGCACGCCCACCACGACCAGCCCGTGACGGCGCAACGCCTCCTTCATCGCGGCAAAATCCGCTGCCGAGGTGCAGCCGAGACAGTCGCGCAGATCGAGCACGACCGGCGCGCCGGCGAAGAAGCCGGGGTTCAGCGCCACCTGCTCAGCGAGTTCGCCCCCCAGCGCCGGATCATCGGGGTCGCCGATCCGCACCACCATGAGGGTGAAGATCCCGCCCTGCACCCGGCTCGCCGTCATTGTCGCCATAATGTGCCCTTAGCTGCGCCGCCCACGGGCGGCCGACGCACAATAGCGGCAGAGTCAGCATGAGGAGCGCGGTGAATTGAGCGCACGATGAGTCTTTTTTATGACACCCTAACGCGTCAGCGATAGCGCCAGAGACCGCGCCGCAAGGAGCGCGCGACGCCCTCTGCGCCAACATAATCATCGCTGACGGTGCGGTCGGCAAGGGCGAGACCTTCGCCGACGAGAAATCCGCCGAGATCCACGCCTCGCGAATCGAGACAAATGGCCGCAGCACGGTGTCCGCGTTGCCGCGGCGGGAGTCGGCAGTGAATGGTCCCGGCGAGTCGCGCCGCCAGCGCCTTTCGTGTCTGCGCGCTGCACGCGCGGGCCGAGTCGCCTTTCCGCGCGGAGCAGCGGTCGCCCTTGGCCGGCAAGCGCACGCCGAAAAGCGGCAGGTGCCGGCCGCCGATGGTCAGCGACAGCGCGTCACCCAGCCGGGCCGCGCCGCTGATCACCTCGGTCGGCCGCTGCACCGGAACGGGCGGTGGCGCCGAGTGATCGAAGGTCACCGGTGCCGGCGGGGGATCATAATTCGGAACGGTATGCGCCGGGCGCGGCGGGACCTCGACGGTCGGCAGCTGCGGCAAGGCTTCGCCCACGGGCTGAGGCGCGGCGTCGGCGAGGAGCAGCGGCGCCGACAACGGTGCCCGCGCCAGCGCGGCCGGCAAGCCGAGGCTGAGCGCCAGCGCTGCGCCTGCGGCAAGGACGAAGGTGGATCGCATCGATCGAACCTAGCATCGCCCCCGCGGGGCGGCCAGACCGGCGCGGGAACCCTTGGGCGCGCGGGCCGTTTCCCGGCGGTTGTCACAAATCGCGCCCGGGATCATGAAACGTTTCCTGCCGCTCATTGTGGTCGCGTCGGCGGCCCTCCTGCCGCTAGACGCCTGCGCCGGCAGCGCGCCGACGCCCCCGGCCCCGGCCGGCTTCGACCGCGCCGCCTATGAGCAGGCGCTCAATCGCTGGGTCGATCACCCGGAAGAGGATCTGGTCGCCGCCTGGGGCGTGCCCGACCGCAGCCAGCGCCTGACCGACGGCGGCCAAGCGCTCGAGTATCACCGCCTCGACGCCCAGGGCCATATGCTCTGCTCGACCCTCTTCACCTCCGATGTCTACGGCAAAATCCGCACCTGGACCTATCGCGGCACCGATTGCCGGCCGCCGCACCTCGGCGATTACGGGCCCTCCTGAGCCGCAGCCTCAACCATTGCCGATGAAGCCGGGATAAAGCGTCATGCCGCCATCGACGAACAGCGTCGTGCCGGTGACGTAGTCGCTCTCGTCGGAGGCAAGCCACACCGCCGCTTTCGCGATATCCTCGGCTTCGCCGATGCGGCCATAGGGAATGAGGCGAAGCAGCGCCGAGCGCGCTTCCGGCGTCTCCCAGGCGGCGCGGTTGATCGGCGTGCGGATGGCGCCGGGAGCGATGCCGTTGACACGGATGCGGCGGGACGCCACCTCCTGCGCAAGGCTCTTCATCAGCAGCTCGACGCCGCCCTTGGACGCGGCGTAGTTGATATGACCGGCCCACGGAATGACCTGATGCACGGAGCTCATGCAGATGATCTTGCCGGCGGCACGCGAGCGGTCGGGGTCGACGCCCTGACGCAGGAAGCACCGCACCGCGGCGCGCGCGCAGAGGAACTGCCCGGTGAGGTTGACCGCCAGGACCTCCTGCCACTCGGCGAAGGTCATGGTCTCGAACGCCGCATCGCGCTGGATACCGGCATTGGCGACAAGAATGTCGAGCCGGCCGAGCCGCTCGACGCAGGCGGCGATCATCGCCTCGACCTCGGCCTCGCGCGCAACGTCGGCTTGCAGCGCCAGCGCCGTGCCGCCGATGTCGCGAATGCCGGCCACCACCTGCTCGGCCGCGGCGGCGCTCGCCGGGCCCGGGTGATTGACCGCGACCTTGGCGCCGGCCGCGGCGAGGCCATGCGCCACCGCAGCGCCGATACCCGAGCTGGCGCCGGTAACCAGCGCGATTTGGCCCGCGAGCAGCGGCCGGTCGGTCGTGGTCATGGCGGCGATCCCTTTCGCATCGCACAAGAAAACGGCGGCGGCCGGCGATCGTCCCGGCCTCGGCGGACCGGTTTTCCCCTTGACAAAGCCCGCCGCAGGCGGCGCCATGCCGGTCAAGAAAGCGTCTCAACCCCCCGCAGTTTCGAGGTTCCCCATGGGTGGACTTAGTCTTTGGCACTGGATCATCATCATCGGGGTGGTCGTCCTGCTGTTTGGCGGAAAAGGCAAGATCTCCGGGCTGATGGGCGATCTGGCTCAGGGGATCAAAGCGTTCAAATCGGGCATGAAGGACGA
>DASQSR010000106.1:0-11912 GCA_035642295.1 Allostellaceae bacterium
GCGATGTGGTTGCCCTGGGGGAACGGATCGACGATGAGCGGCAGGTGGAAATCGGTGAGCCCGTCGCTGTAATTGGCGAGGAAGACCTCGTCATCGCGCACGAACGGCTGCACCGCCATCAGCCGCTCGCCGATATTGCTGTTCATGCCGGTGTCGACGAAGGTGATGCTCCAGTCTTCGATGTCCTTGCGCAGAAGCTCGACGCGCTTGCCGCCCTGCGACAGCACGAAATCATTGGACCGGCATTCGTTGTAGTTGAGGAAGTAGTCCTTGATGACGTCGCCCTTGTAGCCGAGGCAGAGGATGAAGTCGCGATGGCCGAAATGCGCGTAGTACTTCATCACCCACCATATCAGCGGCCGATAGCCGATCTGAACCATGGGTTTCGGGATCGTGTCGGAATAATCGCGCAGCCGCATGCCGAGGCCGCCGCAGAACAGAACCACCCGCATCGGTCACCTCACCCGTGTCGCGCTTGCCATTCTCGATCCGCTCAGCCGTAGACCGTCGTCTCGGGGATCGGCACGACGAAGCGGCCGCCCCACTCGCGAATGAACGCCATCTGCGCCATGATCTCGTCCTTCAGGTTCCACGGCAGGATCAGCAGGAAGTCGGGCCGCGTCTCGGCCACCCGCTCCGGCGGCAGCACCGGGATATGCGTGCCCGGCAGGAACCTGCCGTGCTTGTAGGGGTTGCGATCGACGGTGTAGTCGAGGAAATCCGTGCGGACGCCGCAATAATTGAGCAGCGTGTTGCCTTTGCCCGGAGCGCCGTAGCCGGCAATCCGCTTGCCGGCGCGCTTGGCCTCGATGAGGAACTGCAAGAGGCTGCGCTTCGTCTCGCGCACGCGTTCTTCGAAGGCGGCGTAGGTCGCGAGCTCGCCGAGGCCGGCGCGTTGCTCGCGCTCGACCAGCGCTGCGACCGTCGGCAGCGTCGGCTGCGCGGCGTTGTCGGCGTGGCAGACAAAGAGCCGCAGCGAGCCGCCATGCGTCCACAGCTCCTCGACATCGAAGACGCGCAGCCCCTGCGCCGCCAGGATGCGCTCCGCCGTCATCAGCGAGAAATACGAGAAGTGCTCGTGATATATGGTGTCAAACTGATTGCCTTCGATCAGCTGCAACAGATGCGGAAACTCGAAGGTGGCGACGCCGCGCGGCGTCAGGATCGCCGGTACCCCGGCAAGAAAGCCGTTGAGGTCCGGCACCTGCGCCAGCACGTTGTTGCCGACGACGAGATCGGCGAGCATGTCGGCGCCCGCCAGTTCCCGCGCCAGCGCGGCGTCGAAGAACCGCGCCAGCGTCGGCACGCCCTTGGCTTCCGCCGCCCTGGCGACGTTCTCGGCGGGGTCGATGCCGAGCACGTCATAGCCCTTGGCGACGAAGAACTGCAGGAGATAGCCGTCATTGCTCGCCAGCTCGACGATGCGGCTGCCCTGACCCAGCCGGAACCGCGCGACCGCCATGTCCGCATAAGCCCTGGCGTGGTCGAGCCAGGCGGTCGAGTACGAGGAGAAATAGGCGTATTCGCGAAAGATGCGCTCGGGCGCGACATACTCCTTGACCTGCGCCAGAAAACATTCGCCGCACACCATCACCTTGAGGGGATAGAACGGCTCCATGCCGTCGAGCTCGTCGGCGGCAAGAAAGCTCTCGCACAGCGGCGACATGCCGAGATCGACGAAGTCATGCAGAGGACCGCCGCAGAACCGGCAGCCGGCGCCGACGCGTTGCGCCGCCTTGGCCGTCAATGGGACGTCCTCGCGATCCGGCGGGGCGTCGCGCGCGTCGCGCGCTCCTTCGCAGCCTCGGCTTGCGCCACTCTCACGGAGCGAAGCGGGCGGTAGATCAAGCGCCATGCTCTTCCTTTCGGAGACGTCCCGGCATCGCGAGGGTGCACCGCGGCGAGGGGCACCGCGGCAAGGAACGCCGTTGTCCACCGATTGTTCCGCAACCAGGGAAATTTCGCCTTCTGCGCGAGAGCGTAAACCGGCCGGGCACCCGGGATTTCATTGCTCGCCGCGCCTGGGCATAGTCTCCTTCCTGTCCTGCCACCGCCGACGAGGATGCCAATGCCACCTTCCAGCCCCATCCCCTCGACCGTCCCAGCGCTTGCTGCGGCGCTCGCCGAGGGGCGTACCACCAGTCGCGAGCTCGTCGAGACCGCTCTGGCGCGCATTGCCGATCCCGCAGGGGAGGGAAGGCGGGTGTTCCTCAGGGTCTATGCCGAGAGCGCCCTTATCGCGGCCGATGCGCAGGACCGCCTGCGCAAGGCCGGCTATGTCGCCTCGCCGCTGGCAGGGCTGCCGGTTTCGATCAAGGACCTGTTCGATGTCGCCGGGGAGCGCACCCTTGCCGGCTCCAAGGCGCTCGATGACGTCCCGCCGGCGACGCTTGATGCGCCCGTGGTCGCGCGGCTGCGCCATGCCGGAGCGATCCTCATCGGCCGCACCAACATGACCGAATTCGCCTTCTCGGGCGTCGGCATCAATCCGCACTACGGGACGCCCGGCAATCCTTACGACCGCCGGCGCATTCCGGGCGGCTCCTCTTCCGGCGCGCCGGTGTCGGTGATGGACGGCATGGCGGTCGTGGCGATCGGCACCGACACCGGGGGATCGGTGCGCATTCCCGCCGCGTTCTGCGGCACCGTAGGATTGAAGCCGACGCAGCGCCGGATTCCGCGCGACGGGGCCACCCCCTTGTCGGTGACGCTTGATTCGATCGGCCCGCTTGGGCGGAGCGTCGCCTGCTGCGCGCTCGCCGACGCCGTTCTCGCCGGCGAGCCGCCGGAGGCGCCGCCGGCGGCGGCGATCGCAGGGCTGCGCCTCGGCGTCCCGCGGACGATCGTGCTCGACGATCTCGACAGCGCCGTCGCCGCGGCATTCGAGCGTGCCTGCTCGACCCTGTCCCGGGCCGGAGCGAAGCTGGTCGACCTGCCGCTGGCCGAACTCGCCGAATATCCCGCGATCAATGCCAAAGGCGGCTTCTCGCCGCCTGAGGCCTATGCCTGGCATGCCGAGCTGCTGGCGCGCCGGGGCGAGGACTACGACCCCCGCGTCCGTGTCCGCATCGAGCGCGGACGCACGATGAGCGCGGCCGAATACGTGACGCTCTGTCAGCAGCGCGAGGATTTCATCGCCCGCATCGACGCGCGTACGGCCGATGTCGATGCGCTGATCATGCCGACGCTCCCGCTGGTCGCGCCGGAGATCGCCGCCTTCGCGCGGGACGAGGAGTTCTGGCGGCTGAACTCCCGCATCCTGCGCAATACCTCGATCATCAATTTCCTCGACGGCTGTGCGCTGACCTTGCCGATCCATCGCCCCGGGCAGGCTCCCGTCGGCCTGATGCTCGCCGGCAGTCGTGGGGCGGATCGTCGAATTCTGTCGTTGGGTCTCGCGCTTGAAGCGGCCATCGAGCGCGACCGCCAGGGCTGAGCCGCGCCGGGGCGGGCCTCGGCCCGCCCCCGCCGGAACCCGGCCTATGGGCCTCCGCCCGCAGCGCGCCATCGCGGCCCCGGGTTCAACCGTGGCGCGAGGCGGCGCCGGCGGTGGCAACCTTCAGCGTAGGTAGGGGTGGCGAAAAGGCCGGCGCTCAGCCGGCGCTGCCGCCGTCGAGACGCGATGACTTGCCGCGCAGATTGCGCTGCAGGCTCGACAGCACTTCGGACAGGGTCTTGCCGCTGGCCAGCCGATGGCGGCCGTTGAGGAGGGCGAAATCGCCCTGCCGGCCGGTGCCGGGCGCGGTCTTGACCACGGTGTAGAGCGCGCTCTCCTGGGTGTGGCGAAACACCGAGAACAGCGCCGCACCCTCGCGTTGATCGATGGCATAGTCACGCCACTCGCCCCGAGCGACCTGGCGGCTGTACAGCGAGAGCAGCTGGTTCAGCTCGGGACGAGTGAAGAAGACCTGCTTGTATCTGCGCCGAAAATCGTTGAGGCGGATGAGTGTCGCCATCGGCCGCCGCTGGGAAGGCTGGTCACGAGATTGCCACGTTCGGCAGTTTTCCTCATTTCCGTGGCGAGGTCCAGCGCCAAACCGGGGGGCCGGTTTGCCTCGTCTGGGGCGAGGGGCTATGGTAACGGGCGCCCGGCGGGGGGTTGGAGCACTTCGTGAGCGATATTTTCCAGGAAGTCGACGAAGAGCTGCGGCGCGAGCAGTTCGCCCGGCTGTGGGCACGTTACGGCAAGTACGTCATCGTCGCGGCAGTCCTTGTCGTCCTGGCCACCGCCGGGGTGACGCAGTGGCGGCAATATCGGAAGCATCAGCGCGAAGCTGAGGGTGCCCGCTATATCGCGGCGCTGGATCTTGCCCGCGCGGGCAAGGACAAGGATGCGGCCGACGCCTTCTCGGTCATCGCGCGTGAGGCCGGTGGCGGCCACGCGATGCTGGCGCGGCTGCAAGAGGCGGCGCTGAAAGAGCGCGCGGGCGACATCGGCGGCGCGGTCGTGGTCTACAAGGGGCTTGCCGCCGACACCGCGCTCGATCCCGCCTATCGCGACCTCGCGACCTTGCTGGCGGCGCAGGACGAGCTCAGGAGCGGCGATCCCAAAGCCGTCATCGCACAGCTTGCGCCGCTGACCTCGGCCTCCAGCCCATGGCATCCGACGGCGCTCGAGCTTACGGCGCTCGCCCAGCTCAAGAGCGGTGACAAGGCGGCGGCGCGGGCGACGTATCAGCGCATTGCCGACGACCTCTCCGCGCCGCAAAATCTGCGCGCGCGCGCCACCGAGATGATCACGGCGCTCGCGGAGTGAGGCGATTGACCATGGGGGCTCTGGCGCGTGCCGGGCTGGTGACGCTGTTGCTGATGTCGCTCACCGGCTGCGACTGGTTCCACGACATCACGGCAACCAACAGGGAGAGGCTCAAGGGCGAGCGCGTTTCGGTGCTGGCGCTCGATAATTCGCTGGAGCCGGATCCGGCGCTCACCCGGCTCGCGGTTCGGCTGCCGAGGCCGGTGCTCAACGCGGATTGGCCGCAGTCCGGCGGGTATCCCTCGCATGACATGGAGCATCTTACGCTCGACGGCGCGCTGCATCGCGTCTGGAGCACCAGCATCGGCACGGGCGGGTCCCGCTACGGCGCCGTGCTGTCCCAGCCGGTGGTCGAGGCGGGGCGGATCTTCGCCATCGATGCGAGCGATGTGGTGGTGGCGCTCGACGCCAGGACCGGGCATGAGCTGTGGCGCAACGACGTGAAGCCGGGCTCGGAGCTCACGCACACTTATGGCGGCGGCGTCGCGGTGTCGGGCGGCCAGGTCTACGTCACCACGGGCTATGGCCAGGTGCTGGCGCTCGATGCCGCGACCGGCAAGGAGATCTGGCGCCAGCAGGTGACGGCGCCGATCCGCGGCGCACCGACGGTGGCGGATGGGCGTGTTTTCGCCGTCACCGTCGACAACGAGCTGCAAGTGCTGTCGACCACCGATGGCCGCCGCCTCTGGACGCATAACGGCTTGCCCGAGACGGCGGGACTGCTTGGTGCCGCGAGCCCGGCGGTGGAGGGCGATATCGTCATCGTGCCTTACAGCTCGGGCGAGATCTTCGCGCTCCGGGCCGAGAATGGCCGCCCCCTCTGGACCGACAACCTTGCCACCGCGCGGCCGCTCGGCGCGCTTTCCACGCTCGCCGACATCCGCGGCCGGCCGGTCATCGATCGTGGCCGCGTCTACGCCGTCAGTCATAGCGGGCGCATGGTTTCGATCGACCTGCGCACCGGCGATCGCGTCTGGGAGCAGGATATCGGCGGCTCCCACGGTCCCTGGGTCGCCGGTGACTACATCTATGTGCTTGCCAACGACGAAGATCTGCTCTGCCTGATGCAATCCGACGGGCACGTGCGCTGGTCCGCCGAGCTGCCGCGGTATGACGACCCCAAGGACAAGGAGGATCCGCTGCGCTGGGCGGGACCCGTCCTGGCCGGCGACCGGCTCATCGTCGTCGACTCCGTCGGCGACGCCATCTCCATCTCGCCCTATACCGGAAAGGCGCTCGGCCGCGCCGAGTTCCCGGACAGTGTCTTTCTCGATCCGGTCGTCGCCAACGACATGCTGTACGTGCTGACCGACGACGCCGAGCTCATCGCCCTCAAGTGATGGCGGGCGCGCGGCGATGGCACTGACGGTCGCCATCATCGGCCGGCCCAATGTCGGCAAATCGACGCTGTTCAACCGGCTCGTCGGCCATCGGCTGGCGCTGGTGGACGACACGCCCGGCGTGACGCGCGACCGCCGCGAGGGCGAGGCGGCGCTCGGCGATCTGCGCTTTCGCGTCATCGACACGGCCGGGCTCGATGAGGCGGAGCGCGGCAGTCTCGGCGCCCGCATGCAGGATCAGACGGCGCGCGCGCTGGCCGACGCCGATGTCGCCCTGCTGCTGATCGACGCCCGGGCCGGCATCACGCCGCTCGACCGCCACTTCGCCGATCGGCTTCGGCGCGGCAAGACGCCGGTGCTGCTGGTGGCGAACAAGGCGGAGGGCCAGGCCGGCGGCAGCGGCATCTTCGAGGCCTTCGCCCTGGGGCTGGGCGAGCCGATCGCGATCTCGGCCGAGCATGGCGACGGTTTGGCCGAGCTCTATGCCGCGCTGGCGCCGTTTGCCGCTTCGAGCGAACCGACGCCTTCGCCGGCGCCCGAGCGGCCGCTGCAGCTCGCCATCATTGGCCGGCCCAACGTCGGCAAGTCGACCCTGGTCAATCGCCTGCTCGGCGATGAGCGCGTGCTGACCGGACCCGAGGCCGGCACCACCCGCGATGCCATTGCGACGCTGTGGCAGTGGCAGGGCCGGGCGGTGAAGCTGATCGACACCGCCGGGCTGCGCCGCCGCCCCAAGGTGGCGGAGAAGCTCGAGAAACTGTCTGTCGCCGATACGCTCCGCGCCATCCGTTTTGCGGAAGTGGTCGTTCTCGTCGTCGATGCGATGCAGGGCCTCGAGAAGCAGGACCTCGCCATTGCCCAGATGGTCGAGGATGAAGGCCGTGCCCTGGTGCTCGCGGTCAACAAATGGGACGTGGTCGAGGAGAAGCAGGCGGCCTTGCGGCGGATCAAGGACCGCCTCGAGACTTCGCTCCCGCAGCTGCAGGGGCTGCGCTTCATTACCCTTTCGGCACTGAGCGGGGCAGGGATCGCCAAGCTCATGCCGGCCGTCTTCGAAAGCCATGCGACCTGGAACCGGCGCATTCCGACGCCCCGGCTCAATCGCTGGCTCGCGCGCGTGCAGGAGCATCACCCCCCGCCGCTCGTCGCCGGGCGCCGCCTCAAGCTGCGCTACATGGCGCAAGCCAATATCCGCCCGCCGACCTTCGCGCTCTTCGCCTCGAAGCCGGGCGACTTGCCGGAAAGCTACCGCCGCTATCTGATCAACCTGCTGCGCGAGGATTTCGATCTGCCGGGCGTGCCGATCCGGATGATGCTGCGGAAGGCCAAGAACCCGTTCGTCGAGGCGTGAAGCGCGCGGCGGCGTGCCGAGTCAGAGGCGGAGCGCTTCGCCGTTCAGCGTGCATTCCGCCGAAGCCAGCGCAACGAAGGGCTCGACCACGTCGTCGGGCTTGTTGAGCGCGGCGCGGTCCTCGGCGGGAAAGCCCTGGAGGCGGAGCTTGGTGGCGACCACGCCGGGATCGATGAGGTTGACGCGAAGGCTGGTGTTGGCCACTTCGCCGGCATAGATGCGCACCAGGGTTTCCAGCGCCGCCTTGCTCGCGGCGTAGGCCCCCCAATAGGGCCGGGTCTCGCGGCCGGCGGCGCAGGTCGTGAAGACGGCGCGTCCCGCTGGCGACTGGCGCAGCAGCGGGTCGAGCGAGCGGATCAGGCGCCAATTGGCGGTGAGATTGGTGTCGATCACCTGTGACCAGGTTTGGGGATCGAAATGCCCCACCGGCGAGAGCACACCGAGCACCCCGGCATTGCCGACCAGCACGTCGAGCTTGCCGAAGCGCTGGTAAAGCGAAGCGCCCATCTGGTCGATCTTGTCGAAATCGCGCAAGTCGAGCGGCACCAGCGTCGCAGTTCCGCCCAGGGCGCGGATCTCGTCATCGCGCTCTTCGAGCGCACCGACCGTGCGCGCCACAAGGATGACATGTGCGCCCTCGGCGGCAAAGCGCCGCGCCACCGCCGCGCCGATGCCGCGCGACGCGCCGGTGATGAGCGCGAGCCGCCCGGCGAGGCGCTTAGTGACGGCGGACATCGAGAATGCGCGAGCGCGTCACGCCGTCTCGGCAAGCAGCGACAGCTGGGTCGACACCTTGCCGGCGTCGTGATCGAGGAGCGCGATCGGGTAATCGCCGGTGAAGCAGGCGTCGCAAAAACGCGGCGCGGCCGGGTCGCGCTGCGGTTCGCCCATGGCGCGATAGAGGCCGTCGATGGAGATGAAGGCGAGGCTGTCGGCGCCGATGAAGGCGGCCATCTCCTTGACGTCCATGCGCGAGGCCAGCAGCTGCTCGCGCTCCGGCGTGGCGATGCCATAGAAGCAGGAATGCCCGGTGGGCGGGCTCGAGACGCGCATATGCACCTCGCGCGCGCCGGCCTGGCGCACCATCTCGACGATCTTGGTCGAGGTCGTGCCGCGCACGATGGAATCGTCGACCAGGATGACGCGCTTGCCCTCGATCTTCACGCGGTTGGCGTTGTGCTTGAGCTTGACGCCGAGATGGCGGATCTGGTCGGTCGGCTCGATGAAGGTGCGGCCGACATAGTGGTTGCGGATGATGCCGAGCTCGAAAGGAAGCCCGCTCTCTTGGGAGTAGCCGAGCGCCGCCGGAACGCCGGAATCGGGGACGGGAATGACGATGTCGGCCGGCACGCCGCTCTCGCGCGCGAGCTCGGCGCCGATGCGCTTGCGCGCCTCATAGACGCTGATGCCGTCGACGATGCTGTCCGGGCGCGCGAAATAGATGTATTCGAAAATGCAGAAGCGCTGCTTCGCGCGCTCGAAGGGCCGGCTGCTCCGCACGCCCAGCGCGTTGATCGTGACGAGCTCGCCGGCTTCGATGTCGCGCACGAAGTCGGCGCCGATGATGTCGAGAGCGCAGGTCTCGGAGGCGAGGATCCAGGCATCGCCGAGCCGGCCCAGCACCAGTGGCCGGACGCCCAGCGGGTCGCGCACCGCGATGAGCCCATCCTGGCTCAGAGCCACCAGCGAATAGGCGCCTTCCACCTGGCGCAACGCATCGACCATGCGCTCTTCGACGGTGCTTTTCCGGCTGGTGGCAATGAGATGGACGATCACCTCGGTGTCGCTCGTCGACTGGAAGAGGCTGCCGCGGCCGACCAGCTTGCGGCGCAGGTGATAGGAATTGGTGAGATTGCCGTTGTGGCAGATGGCGAGACCGCCGAACTCGAAATCGGCGAACAGCGGCTGGACGTTGCGCAGGGCCACCTCGCCGGTGGTGGCGTAGCGGACATGACCGATGGCGGAATGGCCCCCGAGGCGGGCGATCACCTCCTTGGAGCTGAAATTCTCGCCGACATGGCCCATGCCGCGATGGGCGTGGAACTGCTCACCGTCATAGGCGACGATGCCGGCAGCCTCTTGCCCGCGATGCTGGAGCGCATGCAGGCCGAGCGCGGCCAGCGCCGCCGATTCGGCATGGCCATAGACGCCAAAGACGCCACACTCCTCGCGCAGATGGTCGTCGTCCAGGGGATCGGTGGTCAGCACCGGCATCAGGCTGCCTTACAGTCAAAAGGGGGCGGCGCGTCGCCCGCGCGCCTGACATGGGGATCGTCGGACAGAAAGTCGAGGATTTCCACGCGCCTTTGGCATGGGCGGCGACCCATCTATTGCCCACCCTGCTGCTGCTGGATCAGGCGGTCGAGATCGCGCTGATCTTCGTTGCTGTAGCCGGGCGGGTGCGCCTGACCTGGGCCTTGCGGCGGGCGTGGCGTGCTGAGCGCGCCGATGGCGCCGGCGGCCTCCTGCATCTGCTCGGCGGCGCGGCGCGTGTCGCTGGCGGTGGCTGCTGCCTTGGCCCGGTAGGCGACGGGCACCAGATCGCGCAACCGCTCGGCACCGGTGGCGAGAAGCGGCAGGGTTCGTGCCTCGGCGATCCAGGCCGGCTGCTGCTGCTTTGCCGGCAGCGCCCAGGAAAGGGCGATATAGACGAGGCAGACCAGGACCAGGCCGCGCACGAGGCCGAACACGAGGCCAAGCGTGCGGTCGATGGCGGAAAGCGAGCTCTCCTTCACCCGACCGGCAATTGCCGAGGTCACCAGGGACAGGACCACCAGAGCGATCAGGAACAAGGCGACCGCCGCCACCGCTTCGGCTACCGCGCCCTTGGGCAGGAAGCGCTCGGTCAGGGGTGTCGCATAGGGGAGGCCGTAAAGCGCGGCAAAACCGGCGCCGATCCAGGCCGCTACCGACAGCGCTTCTTTGACGAAGCCGCGAGCGAAGGCGAAGAGGCCGGAAAGGAGAACAACCGCGATGACGACGATATCGAGCACGTTCATGAGGGCGCCCTCCCTCTCGTCGCCGCCGGGGCGAGGGAAGCGCTCTCGCCCCGGGTCATCGTGAGGCTCCCGGCATGGCGAGGTTGCGCGGCGCGCGACGCGGCCGCTCCTCGAACAGCTCGACGAGGTGCTTCAGATGGCGGATGTCGCGCAACGCCACGCCCGCCGGGGCCCTGCGTTCCGGGCCGCGCCCGCGCGAGGCTGGCAGCAGCGCCGCGCTGAAGCCGAGTTTTCCCGCCTCCTTGAGCCTCGCCTCGGCCTGGCCCACGGGCCGCACTTCGCCCGAAAGCCCGATCTCGCCGAAAACCACGGTGTCCGCCGGCACTGGCTCCAGCGTGAGCGCGGAGACCAGCGCCGCCGCCACCGCCAGATCGGCGGCCGGCTCGGTGATCCTGAGCCCTCCCGCGACGTTGAGGTAGATGTCGTTGAGCCCGATCTGCACGCCGCAGCGCGCTTCGAGCACGGCGAGCACCATGGCGAGCCGGCTGCCGTCCCAGCCGACGACGGCACGCCGCGGCGTCCCCAGGCTCGATGGCGCGACCAGTGCCTGGATTTCGACAAGCAGCGGCCGCGTCCCCTCCATCCCGGCGAAGACCGCGGCGCCCGAGGTCTCGCCGTGGCGTTCGGCAAGGAAGAGCGCGGAAGGGTTGGGAACCTCGGCGAGGCCGGCATCGGTCATCTCGAAGACGCCGATCTCGTCGGTCGGGCCGAAGCGGTTCTTGACCGCGCGCAGAATGCGGAACTGGTGGCCGCGCTCGCCTTCGAAGTAGAGCACGGTGTCGACCATGTGCTCGAGCACGCGCGGCCCGGCGATGAGGCCTTCCTTGGTCACGTGGCCGACCAGGATCACGGAAAAGCCGCGCAGCTTGGCGAGGCGGATGAGCTCCTGCGCCGCCGCGCGTACCTGGCTCACCGTGCCGGGCGCGCTGTCGAGACTGTCGAGAAACATCGTCTGGATCGAATCGATGACCACGAGGTCGGGCGCGTCCCCGCCGTCGAGCGAGGCGACGATGTCGCGGATGCTGGTGGCGGCGGCGAGCCGCACGGGTGCTCCGGCGATCCCCAGCCGCAGCGCTCTGAGCCGCACCTGGTCGAGCGATTCCTCGCCCGAGACATAGGCGCAGGCGGCCGGAGGGCCGCCTTTGCCCGCGGCCAAGGCGGCCACGACCTGAAGCAGCACGGTCGACTTGCCGATGCCGGGATCGCCGCCGACGAGCAGCGCCGAGCCCGGCACGATGCCGCCGCCGCAGACGCGGTCGAACTCGGCGATTCCGGAGAGCCGGCGTGGCTGGGCCTCCGCGACGCCTTCGAGCCCCGAGAAGACCAGCTTTCGCCCCTTGCCCCCGCCGAGTCCCTTGGGCGCGCTCTCGCGCCCGATCTCTTCGACGAGGCTGTTCCAGCCGCCGCAGGCATCGCATCGCCCCGCCCATTTGGGATGGGCGGCGCCGCATTCCTGACACACGAAA
>DASQSR010000107.1:0-2751 GCA_035642295.1 Allostellaceae bacterium
CATCACCGACCGGCAGCAGGCGCGTCGGCCGCTGGAAGAGATTGCCGAAGCGGTCTTCGCGGCGGGCGGCCGCTGGCTCAGCCTGCGCGAGAAGGATCTCGATCCCGCAGCGCGCACAGCGCTGCTGGCGCGGCTCGTCGCGCTCGGCCGGCGCTCGGGCGCAGTGGTCGGCGTGCATGAGGATGTGGATGCCGCGCATGCGGCCGGGGCTGCCGCCTTGCATCTTCCCGCCGGGGTGGCGCCGCGCGCCGCGCGCGGCGTGCTCGGCGCGACCGCGCTGATCGGCGGCTCGGCGCATGGCGCGGCGGAGATCGCGGCGCTCGCCGCCGCCGGCGCCGATTACGCGACGCTGAGCCCAATCTTTCCCAGCGCCGGCAAGCCGGGCTATGGCCCGGCGCTGGGGCTCGAGCGGCTGGCGCGCGCCGCAGCGACGACTCGGCTTTCGATCCTTGCCCTCGGGGGCATCGACGCCGGCAATGCCGCCGCATGCATTGCCGCCGGCGCCGCCGGCATCGCCGTCATGAGCGGCGTGATGACCGCGGCCGACCCGGCATTGGTCATGGCTGGGTTGATCAGGACGCTGAGAGGCGCGCTTGCTGCGCGCGCCGGAGCGGCGCCATGATGGCGCCTCGCGCCTGCGATGCTGCCAACACAGAGGGAGGTGAAGCCGTGATCCAGCTCCATTACTGGCCGACCCCGAACGGCCACAAGGTCACCCTGTTCCTCGAAGAGGCCGGGCTGCCCTATCAGCTGCACGGGGTCAACATCGGCAAGGGTGAGCAGTTCAAGCCCGACTTCCTCACGATCTCGCCGAACAACCGCATGCCGGCGATGGTCGACGACGACCCGCCGGGCGGCGGCGCGCCGGTCAGCGTCTTCGAGTCCGGCGCCATCCTCGTCTATCTCGCGGAGAAGACCGGCAAGTTCCTGCCCAAGGATCTGCGCGGCCGCTTCGAGGTGCTGCAATGGCTGTTCTGGCAGATGGGTGGCCTCGGCCCCATGGCCGGGCAGAACCATCACTTCTCGCAATACGCACCGGAGAAGCTGCCCTACGCGGTCGAGCGCTACGTCAAGGAGACCAGCCGCCTTTATGCTGTGCTCGACAAGCGCCTCGCCGATCGCGAATTCATCGCCGGCGCCCATTCGATCGCCGACATGGCGAGCTATCCCTGGATCGTGCCTTACGAGCGCCAGGGCCAGAAGCTCGACGACTTCCCCCATCTGAAGCGCTGGTTCGAGGCGATCAAGGCGCGGCCCGCGACCGAGCGCGCCTATGCCCGGGCGAAAGAGTTCCAGCCCGTGCCGGCCAATAATCCCGAGGCGGCCAAGATCCTCTTCGGCCAGTCGGCGGCGACGGTGCGCGGCCGCTGAAGGCGCCGCTTCACCATTTGAAGTTGGTGGCCATGACCTGAATGACCGCCGGGCCGATGATGACGATGAACAGCGTCGGCAGAATGAACAGGATCATCGGCACGGTGAGCGTCGCCGGCAGCTTCGCCGCCTTCTCCTCCGCCTTCAGCATGCGCTCCTCGCGGAACTCGGCAGAGAGCACGCGCAGCGAATGGGCGAGGGGCGTGCCGTAGCGCTCAGTTTGCACCAGCGTGTTGACGACGCCGCGGATCGGCGGCAGGTCGGTGCGCTTCGTCAGGTTCATCAGCGCCTGGCGCCGGTTCGGCAGGAAGCCGAGCTCGACCGCGGTGAGGCCGAGCTCGTCGGCGAGGTCCGGCGCCGAGAGGCCGAGTTCGCGGGCGACGCGGGTGAGCCCGGCGTCGAGGCTCAATCCTGCCTCGGCGCAGATCACCAGCAGGTCGATGCCGTCGGGCAGCTGCCGGCGCAGGCGCGTCTGGCGGCGCTTGATCGCCTGCTTCAGGCCCAGCACCGGGGCAAATCCGAAGACGATGGCGACGACCAGCACGCCCAGCAGCTTGTTGAGCCCCGTCGCATCCGGCTTCATCGTCATCATCAGGAAGAAGCCGGCGATGGCGCCGACAAAGGGCAGCGCCAATCTGAGGCCGAGATAGACGACGATGGCATCGCGTGAACGCCAGCCGGCCTGGGCGAGCTGGTCGGTGGTCTTGCGTGCCTCGTCGCCGCGCAGCAGCTTCAGCCGGTCGAGGAGCCGCTTCAGCTGGCCCACCGAGGCGCGCTTGCGGTCGTTGACCGTGTTGCCCGAGAGCCTCGCCGTGCGCAGCTGGTCGCGGCGCTTCTGATGACTGCGCAGGCGCGAGGCCATCGGGTCGTGCGGCACCAGCGCGTTGCCGAGCGCGACGATGCTGATGAAGACCAGGACGCCGGCGACGACGGCCACGGTGGTGTCGTTGAGGGTCATCCCTCCAAGGGTCGGCAGGGTCATCATATGTCGAACTTCACCATCTTGGTCATGATTCCGACGCCAAAGCTCATGCTGCAGCCCGCCGCGATCAGCAGGTGATGACCGGTCGTGGTGTTGAACAGCAGGCCGATGTAGGACGGGCTTACCACCGAGAGAATGGTCATCATGATGAAGGGGAGCGAGCCGATGATCATCGCGCTGGCCCGCGCCTCCGACGACATCGCTTTGACCTTGAGCTTCATCTGTCGCCGCCGGCGCAGCACCTGGTCGAGGTTCTCCAGCGACTCGGCGAGGTTGCCGCCGGTCTCGCGCTGGATCGACAGTGTCACGACGAGGAATTTGAGCTCGGCCGCGTCGGTGCGCCGCACCGCGTCCCATAGCGCCTGCTCCGGCGGATGGCCGAGGCGGATCTGGTCGGT
>DASQSR010000108.1:0-4224 GCA_035642295.1 Allostellaceae bacterium
ACGACACGCGCTATCGCCGCGACATGCACCGCACCACCGTCTCCGACGAGCTCAACTCCATCGAACGCGAACGCGGCACCGCCGCGGCTTAGTGGATGGAAACGGTCGACGGATCTCGCCCGCGTCGCGCCCCCACCTCACCCTCCCGCTGCGCGGGCCCCTCCCTCTCCGCCCCGGGGGGCGGAGAGGGCTGGGGTGAGGTGGGGCGAGACGGGTTTGAAAGCCTCCTCGCCGAGCTGCGCGCCTGCACGCTCTGCGCGCCGCATCTCCCGCTCGGCCCGCGGCCGGTGCTGCGCGGCCTCCCCTCGGCACGGCTCCTCATCACCAGTCAGGCGCCGGGCACCAAGGTGCATGAGACCGGACTCTCCTTCAACGACCGCAGCGGCGACCGTCTCCGGGACTGGCTCGGCATCGACCGCGACACCTTCTATGACGAGCGCCGCATCGCCATCCTGCCGATGGGCCTCTGCTATCCCGGCCGCTATGAGCGCGGCGGCGACCTGCCGCCGCGTCCGGAATGCGCGCCGCTCTGGCATGCGCGGCTCCTTGCCGCCTGGCCGCGCATTTCCTTGACCCTCCTCGTCGGCTCCTACGCCATCGACTACTACCTCAAGGCAAAGCGCCCGAGCATGACCGAGACCGTGCGCGCGTGGCGCGACTACCTGCCGGAATTCCTGCCGCTGCCGCATCCGAGCTGGCGGACGACGCTGTGGGAGAAGCAGAACCCCTGGTTCGCCGCCGAAATCCTGCCGGCGCTGCGCGCCCGCGTCGCCGCGCTGCTCTAGCCGCGCGCGCCTGAGGGGTGCTGTGCTAGCCTCGTCTCGACCCCTCCGTTCTTTGACATCGTGAACTCGTGAGCCGTCAGCCGTCCGCTATGAGCCACCTCTCAACGAACAAACCCTCCCCCCTTGAGGGGGAGGGTAGGGAGGGGGGAGCCGGGTGCGACGACCGACGAGTTATGCCTCTGCCATGCGTGTTTCCTGCCGGGGAGTGAGTCAATGACTCACCCCGAAAAAAGAGTCATCGTTGTACACCAGTGAATCACACCCCTCCCCGGGGGAGCCACCCTTCAGAGCAGCAGCGCGAGCGCGACGGAGAGGACGAGAAGCGCGGCAAAGCCGAGATTTATCGCGCGGCTGGTCCGGGGATTGCGGAATGACCGCGTGAGTGCCGCGCCGCCGCAGAGCCAGGCGGCGTTGACCGCGGTGATGATCGCCAGCAGCACGGCCGCCTTCGCCGCCGCGTCGAGCGCGAGATGCTGGCGCACCAGAACGAAGCCTGAGAACAGCGCCGCCATGGCGGCATAGCCCTTGGGATTGATCAGCGACAGCGAGAACCCGCCGGCGAAGGACGGAGGGCGCTTCCCCTCGCTCGTCGCCGCGAGCGGCGGCGCCGTGGCGATGCGCCAGGCGAGATAGAGGAAATAGGCGCCGGCGATTGCCGCGACGACGGGCGTGACGCCCGGCAGCGCCAGCACCATGCCGGCGACACCGCTGGCGACAATGCCCATCACCACGATCATGCCGCCGATGATTCCGGCCATGTAGCCAAGGCCGCTCCGCGCGCCGAATGCCGCACCGGCGGCGGCGAGGCTCAGCGTCGCCGGGCCTGGGCTGCCGGCGAGCGCGACGCCGGCCAAGGCGAAGCCGAGCACGCCCGCCATGTCAAAGGCGCCCGCTGTCGCGGCGGTGCACGGCTCTGCTGTAGACTGTCATGACGCCGGTTATGGAAGAAGCCATGGCGCAGCGTCTTGAACGATCGTGCGGCGCGGCCGCCGCGGACTGGATCCGCATCGCGCCCGCCGCGCCGGGCCTGGAGCGGATGGAAGCCTTCTTCGCCGGCGACGCCTTCGCGCCGCACCGGCACGACACCTACGCCATCGGCTTCACCACCGGCGGCGTCCAATCCTTCCGCTATCGCGGCGCGGCCGAGAACAGCGTGCCGGGCGAGGTCTTCGTGCTCCATCCCGACGAGACCCATGACGGCCATGCCGGCGGCGCGGCCGGCTTCCGCTACCGCATCTTCTATCTCGCGCCGCGCGCCGTCGCCGCGGCGCTGGGCGAAGCGTCGGGCGCGCTGCCCTTCGTCCGCGATCCCGTGTCGCGCGACGGACGCCTCGCCGCCGCGCTCGCGCCGGCGCTTGCCGACCTCGACCGGCCGCTCGAGGAGCTGCAGCGCGACGAGATCATCCTCAGGGTCGCCGAGGCGCTCGCCGCCGCCGACCGCTCGCAGGCAAAACGGCCGCGCGGCGCCGCGGATTGCCGCGCCGTGGCCCGCGCCCGCGATTTCCTCGAGGCGCATCGGGGCCGCGTCGTGCTCTCGGCGGAGCTGGAGAGCGTCGCAGGCCTCTCGCGCTACCGCCTCGCGCGGGAGTTCCGTCGCGCGCTCGGCACCAGCCCTTACCGTTATCTGCTGCTGCGGCGCCTCGACCGCGTGCGCGCGCTGATCCGCGACGGCGCGGGCCTCGCCGACGCCGCAATCGCTTGCGGCTTTGCCGACCAGAGCCACATGACGCGGCACTTCAAGGAGACGTACGGACTCCCGCCGGGGCGCTGGGCCGCGCTGACGCGACCTCAATAGAGGTTGTGCTTGTAGCCGTACTCGGTGCGGGCTTCGGCTTCGGCGACGCTCGATCCGTCCTGGATCTGCTCGGTGATGATCCGGCCTAGGCTCGGCAGGCGGCTGCGCTCGACCTTGTGGTCGTCATGCCAGAGGCGCGAGCGGATCATCGCCTTGCCGCAATGGAGATAGGCCTCGCGCACCTCGACGAGGAGCGCGCTTCTCGGCCGCTTGCCGGCGACCGCGCAGCGCGCCAGCAGGTCTTCGTCGGTGACGATCCGGGCGCTGCCGTTGACGCGCAAGGTCTCGTCCACGCCCGGGATCATGAACAGCAGCCCGACACCCGGGTTGGCGGCGACGTTGCCGAGCGAATCGAGCCGGTTGTTGCCGGGACGGTCGGGGATCAGCAGCGTCTTGTCGTCGAGCACCTGGACGAAGCCGGGCGCATCGCCGCGCGGCGAGACATCGACGCCGGCTTCGCTCGCCGTGCCGAGGCAGAGGAACGGCGACAGCGCGATGAAATTCCGGCAATGCACGTCGAGCGCCGGAAGGCATTTGCGCAGCACGCGCGGCGTCGGCTCGGGATAGATCCGGCGCAAGTCCGCCGCATCGGCAACGATCGCTTCCTCGTCCATGACCCATCCCCTCCCGTTTGACCCGCCTTGATCCTACGCCTCGCGCTCGATCCGCTCCATATCCGCGTCGCTGAAGCCGAAATGATGGCCGATTTCGTGGATCAGCACATGGCGGACGACGGCGTAGAGCGTCTCGCCGGTCTCGCACCAATAGTCGAGGATCGGCCGGCGGTAGAGGAAGATGAGCTCCGGCTCGGCGCGCGGATCCATCACGCTCTGATGCGGCAGGGCGACGCCGCGATAGAGCCCGAGGAGATCGAAGGGGCTCTCGAGGTCCATCTCGTGCTCGGTCTCGGCGTCGGGAAACTCGTCGACGCGGATGACGACGCGCCCCATATGGCGCTTCAGCACCGACGGCAGCGCGGCGAGCGCGCGCTCGGCGAGGCGCTCGACATCGGCGAGAGTGGGCGGCGGACCGAATTCGCTCATGGCTTGATCTCCGGGCATCGACCCGCCACTTCTCCTGCCATGGGGCATATCCAGGGGAGACGGGGCATGGTGGAGAGACTGGCAGGCACCGCGCGCAAGGCCGCCCTCAAGGAGATCCACGGCTGGTCCGAGGTCGAGGATCGCGATGCCATCCGCAAGACCTACCATTTCGGGAATTTCATCGAGGCGTGGGGCTTCATGAGCCAGGTCGCGCTGCTCGCCGAGAAGATGGACCATCATCCGGAATGGTTCAACGTCTACAACCGCGTCGAGATCATTTTGACGACCCACGACGCGGCCGGCCTCTCCGAGCGCGACATTCGCCTCGCCCACGCCATCGACCAGCTCGCCCCGGCGCGCGACAAATAAGCTCTCAGCTGTCAGCCATCAGCTGTCAGTTCGGCTTTCCTTCCGTCGTCCGTTCTTCGCCGTCCTACTGACGACTGATAACTGACCGCTGACGACTCAGCTGATAGCTGACGGCTGACAGCTGACGGCTACTTCGGCTGCATCCGGAGCGCGCCGTCGAGGCGGATGGTCTCGCCGTTCAGCATCGTATTGGCGATGATGTCGAGCACCAGGCGCGCATATTCCTCGGGGC